>JADKJT010000029.1:300000-470005 GCA_016720905.1 Gemmatimonadaceae bacterium
ACGGAGAAGCGCTTCTTGGCGCCGCTGTGGGTCTTCATCTTCGGCATGGTACGCTCGCGGCTGCGGTAAACTGCCTCGCGTTCGAGGCAGGCCTTCATCGATCACGCGCCGACTACTTCGGCGCGAGAATCATCGTCAGAGATTTTCCTTCCATCAACGGTGCGCTTTCGACCTTCGCCAGATCGGCGAGTTCAACCGACACCCGATCGACCACCTGGCGCCCCAACTCGGGGTGCGCGATCTGTCGTCCACGGAACATCAACGTCACCTTCACCTTGTTCCCTTCTTCCAGGGAAGCGTCGCGCATGCCGCGTCTTCGTTTCGAAGTCGTGATCGTCGATCCCGGGGCGGTACTTGACCTCCTTGAGATGGATCACATGCTGCTTCTTCTTCGCCAGCCGCGCCTGCTTGGCCTGTTCAAACTTGAACTTCCCGAAATCCATGATGCGAACGACGGGAGGCCGCGCCGCAGCCGCCACTTCGACGAGATCCAACCCCTGCTCCTGCGCCTGGGCCAGTGCCACGTCGACTTCCATGATGCCGAGCTGACTTCCGTCGGCGGCGATCACGCGAACGGGGCTGATCCGGATTTGCCGGTTCACCCGTGGCGGACGCTTGGTCGAATCCTGAATAGGCCGAACTCCGGTGAAGAGATACAGAAAACGCGGACCCCTGTCAGGAATCCGCGTCGCAACAATCACGCAGCCGCCCGCGCTGCGCGCGTCGGTGATGATTGATTCGATGGACTCCAGCAGCGCACCCCGGGAAATGCGCACATTCCGCATCGGGGGCCGAAGGGTGGGTTGGGCGTCGCTGCCCAACCGCTTCTCGGTTGTCGTACTTCTCAAACTACTGCTAACCGCTGAAACCTAGACGACTTAGGCCGAAGGTCAAGCCCCCACGGACGCTACCCTGCCAACCGGTAGCCCTTGGCGTCCGCCGCCACCCGACCAAAGCCGGTGTGGGCGTCATGTTCAAACACCAGCTGCCAGTCGTCCCGCAGCGCCTCGGCCAGCAGCGCTCGCTTGGACTCAAGGGTCACCAGCGGCTCCACGTCGTACCCCATGATCCACGGCAGGGGCAGATGATGCGCGGTTGGCACCACGTCGCCCAGGAAGCACAGCGTTTCGCCTCCCGACTTCAGGATGACGCTCTGATGGTGCGGGGTATGGCCGGGGGTCAATCGCACGCGGATTCCCGGACGGAGCTCCTGCTCCCCGTCGAGGAGATCAAAGCGACCGGCCGCGAAGATCGAATCCCAGTTGTGCGGGAAGTAACTAGCCGACGTTCGTTCGTTCGCCCGCAAGGCGTATTCGTATTCGCCACGTTGCACCACGTACCGGGCATTGGGAAACGCGGGCAGGATCTCGCCGGCCGCGTTCCGCCAGGTGTTTCCACCGGCGTGATCGAAGTGCAGATGCGTGTTGATCACCAGCGTCACATCGGCCGGGGCGAATCCTGCGCGTGCCATGCCTGCTTCCAGCGCGGTGCGTCCGGGAAGCCCGGCGTTCTCGATCGCGTAGATCTCGTGGAACTTGTCGGACTCCTTGTTTCCCGCCCCCGAGTCGATGAGCACCAGGCCGTCGTCATGCTCGATCAGCAGACAGCGCATGCCCATGGGAATCCGATTCTTCGCGTCGGCGGTAATGCGGCGTTCCCATAATGTCTTGGGAACCACGCCGAACATCGCCCCGCCGTCCAGTTGCTGGCCTCCCGCTTGAATGGCGTGAATACGCCATCGACCCAGCGTCCGGCTGTCGAGCAGTGGCTCCGGAAACGTCACGCGATATGATCCTCAATGGCAGGAAGGGGAAACGCGCGACGACGACGATCCGACGCCGTCCGGCCGCGCCGTCGCATCGGCGACGCCAGTCGCGCCTCCAGCAGCGGCCACGAGGAGAGCCCCTCCTCCTCGGCGATACGAATCAGGCGTAACAACACGCGGGCCGTGGCCTCCGCATCCCCGCCCGCCCGATGTCGGGCGCCGACGTCTATCCCGAAATACCGCGTGACGTGGTCGAGCGATCGCCGAGCAAGCTGCGGCAGCAGCAACCGCGCCAAGCGCACGGTGCACAACCGCGGACCGGCCAGTCGCATGCCGCCGCGCGCCAACTCATCACTCACGAAGCGCCAATCAAACGACGCGTTGTGGGCGGTGAAAACATGCCCCGCCAGTCGGCTCGTCACTTGTTCGGCCACCTGACGAAACGGCGGCTGATCCTTGACCATGTCCCAGGTGATTTGCGTCAACGCCGTGATGTGCGCCGGGATCAGTCGTTCGGGATTCACCAGTTGCGAGTATACCTCGACGATCTGACCGCCGTGCACACGCGCGATGGCAATTTCGGTCACCCGGTCCCCGCCGCTCGATCGGGTGCCGGTGGTTTCGACGTCCACA
This sequence comes from Gemmatimonadaceae bacterium, assembly GCA_016720905.1. Lineage (NCBI taxonomy): Bacteria > Pseudomonadati > Gemmatimonadota > Gemmatimonadia > Gemmatimonadales > Gemmatimonadaceae > Gemmatimonadaceae bacterium. Next base: position 302,399 of record JADKJT010000029.1, read on the forward strand.
ACCGCGAATGACACGTCGGACAGGCCGTTCGGTGCGTCGCTCAACACCGTCGCCGACGGCCCTGAAGACGAAGTGGACAACGGCTCCGGTTGATCTCGCAAAGCCCAGTGGCCAGAGGGCAACTGCACGAACTCCTCATGACTGGTCAGCAAGGCCAACGCCATGCGTTCGGCCGCATCCGGCTGCAGGCGGTCCACTTGACAGACGTCCCGCATGAGCGTGAGTGCGTCAAGCGGACCGGCCGCCAGTCGCTCGGCAGCTCGGGCCGACAGCGTCGTGGGGCGCCGTCCCACGACGGTGCCGAACGGACTGCGATTGGAAAGAGGTGTCACCGCCATGGCGGCAAGTTAGCGGGGGGGAGTGACTAGTAAATCGACGAGCGGCGACCTACCTTTGTGAAGAATTTCACAAGCTCTGCCCGTGAAGCGAATAGCCGACTCAACCGTTCGTCGCCTGTCGATGTATCTCCGCTATCTGGAGGCGCTCGACGTCAGCGGCCACACTACCGCCTCCAGTGACGAGCTGGCTCAGCTTTGTCACACCACGCCCGCGCAAGTTCGCAAAGATCTGTCCTTTTTCGGATCTTTCGGCAAGCGCGGCCTTGGCTATCCCGTGCACGAACTCACGGCCCATCTGCGTGAGATTCTGGGGCTGGAACGCGAGTGGAAGATCGTGATCGTCGGCGCCGGAAAAATCGGTGCGGCGCTGGCCAATTATGATGGCTTCCGTCAGCGGGGCTTTCGTGTGCTGGGCGTGTACGACAACAGTCCGACCAAGATCGGCCACTCCTGGGGTGAGGAAGTGGTGCGTGATATGGCGCTTCTGGATGCCGATGTGCGCACCGAAGACTCGGTGATCGCGGTGCTGGCCATTCCGTCGGATGACGCGCAGTCGGTCGTGGACCGTATCGTCGCGGCAGGCATCCGGGCCATTCTGAACTTCGCGCCGACTCAGGTGACGGTACCGCCGCACGTCTCGCTCAAGTCGGTCAACATGGCCATGGAGCTGGAGGGATTGTCGTTCGCCCTCACGAACAACTTCACGGATCGCGGCGCGGCGTAAGCAGCGGTTCCAACGCACGAACCAGTCGCGCGAAGTCTTCCGCCGTGAGCACCTCCGGGCGCAGATCCGTGGTCAGTCCGCACGACGCAATGACTGCGGCGGCTCGGTCGGGATCGAGCGCCGTGACCGTGCGGATGACACGCACCAGCTGCTTCCGCCGCAGCCCGAATGCCGCCTGCACAAACGCGCGAAAGCGCGCTTCGAGTACCGCGTCGATGGCCGGAATGGCGCGCGGCGTGACACGCACGACCGCCGACTCAACGGTCGGGGCCGGCTGAAAGGCGGACGGCGCGACTCGCCGTACCATCTCGACCTCGGCAACAGCCTGCACGTTGACGCTCAACGCCCCGTAGATCTTGTCACCGGGTGGGGCCGCGAGCCGATCAGCGACTTCTTTCTGCACCAGATACACGGCCACGTCGGGACGCGGGACCTGCAGCGCATGAAAGATGATCGGTGTGGTGATGTAGTACGGCACGTTGCCAGCCAGCACGAATGGTCCATCGGCCAGCGAGGCCAACGACACACTCAACACGTCGGCCTCCACGATTTCGACGTGCGGTTGACCGGCATATCGCGCCCGTAAGTGGGCGACGAGATCTCGATCCACTTCAACCGCAACGACGCGCGCCGCCCGTTCGACGAGGCGATCGGTCAGGATGCCGCGACCCGGCCCGATCTCCACCACGGTCTTGCCATCGAGCGGCCCCAACGCCTTGACAATCGCGTCAAGCACGCGCGTGTCCTTCAGGAAATGCTGACCGAATCGCTTTCGCGCCGGAGGCAGTCTGGGTGCGACGAATCCGGTGGATGCGGCGGGGCGATGCCGGTGCTGGCTCACGCGGGTCGATCCACAATCACCGCCGCCAGGTCGTCGCGCAGCGGCGTGCCGACCACATGCCCCTCGACCAGCCGGACCAGCTGACTGAGCATCTCGTCCGGTGTTTCGCCCTGATTCATCGCAGCCAGCAATTCCAGAATTCGCCGCTCGCCGAGTCGCGCATCGCGCGCATCCAACGCATCCGGCAACCCATCGGTGAACAACACCACCCGGTCCCCTGGTCGCCAGGCCATCACGCACTCCTCGATAGCGGCGTCGCTGAACCCGATGGGTGGCGCAATCGCGGCCAGACGCGTGCAGTCGCCATCCCGTCCGACACGGAACGCATGGGGATGTCCGGCGTTGGCAAACCGGATCTCCCCGACCCGGCTGTCGATGACGACATAGCACAGGGTCAACGACATCTCCGTCGAGTCCAGTTCATCGGCCAGTGAACGCCGGACGGCTTCCACGGCAATCGATGGATCAAACGCGGCCTGCACGTGAATGGCGACCGCGCTCAGCGCGAGGGCCATGACAAGGGCGGCCTGATAGCCATGGCCGGCGACATCGCCCACCAGCACGCCGGTGCGATCTTTATCGAGACGGGCGAGCAGAAAGAAATCGCCACCGACGCTTTCTGCGGGCACCACGCGCGCGGCCGCCCGCGCCTCAGGCGCGACCACCGTGGTGCGCGGCAACAGCTTCAACTGCAGATCGTGCGCCAGCCGCATCTCGCGCTCGAGTTGCTGTCGCTCAACGGCCGCGCGTACCAGCGACGCGTTGTGCATGGCCGTACCGATCTGCGTCCCGATGGCGTTCGCCAGCTTTCGATCGCCAGCGTTGAACGAGGCGCCCGCACGATGTCCACCGAGCACCAGAACACCCAACGGCACGGCGCCGACGCTCTCCAGCAGCGCCGCATTCGGGCGGCGCGTCGTGATTGCCGGATGGGGTCCGGTGATGCCGATTCCGGTGCTGGGACGCGTTATCGCCACCGCCAGCAGGGCGTCACCATCCGCACCGAGGACGGGATCGGCTTCGCGCGCCGCCGCGCCGTCTTCCGTACAGGCGGTGCCGGTGCGAAACGCCCGTGCGGCGATATGCGACGGCGAGTCGAGTGCAACGGACGGATAGGCCGTCTCGCCAAGGCCCAACGTCGCGATTGCCGTGAGCCGCGTCTGGGCCCGAGTGGTCCGGAGAAACACCGCGCGGGTGGCACCCACCGTCATGGCAAACTCACGCAACAGCGTGTCGGCCACGCTCTCCACCGATGTCGTCCCACCCAGCAGTTCACTGATCGCATAGAGGAGATTGATCTCCTCGTACCGTCCAACGAGTTCATGGGCTGCGCCATCACGCTCGTGCGCCAGGCGAAGCACCAGCGGAATCAGTCGGCCCAGCAATCGATTGGACTCTTCCGAAGCGCCAGGCTCCACGATCAGCCAACCCACGCTGTCACCGGTGTTGGCCAAATGCGCCACCAAGCCGTTTGAGCGCGCCCAACTCGGGACATCCCAGGCATTCCATCCGCTGCCGCTGCGCGTTCCGAAGGTCATCGACGACGCGCCCAAGAGCGTTGGCATGCTGCCAGCGTCACGGCGCTCCCACAACGCCGCCTCGCGCCCGGTGGCCTCATGGAACGCGGCCAGAAGGGCGGCGACCTCGTTCATGCGCGCTGGAGGATCAGGCGCAGCGTGTGCCCATGCACGGTACCGGGAATCAGGTTCTCCACGTGATCCATCAGCGACCGCATCAGGAACAGTCCACGGCCGTCCTCGCGTTCCAGCCAGTCCGCGTCGTCCGGATGTCCCTGCGCGGCGTCCAGATCGAATCCGCCACCTTCGTCCGAGACCTCGACGATCAACCGCTGCGTCTCGAGTGCGGCGGTGATGTGGACGCGCCGTTCCCGCTCGCAGCCATTGCCACGCAGGATGGCATTTGACAGCGCTTCCGTGATGGCCACTGGAATGTTCAGGCGACATTGTCGCGGCGAGAATCCGGCCGCGCGACACAGCGCCTGCACGGTTTCCACGATCGGCGTGATGGCGTGCACGTCGGACTCGATCGTCCATTCACGGCGCTCGATCAGCACGGGGGTGCGCACCGGTTGGCGAGGTGACCGTGCCGCCATGGAATCAGGCGCCCGCGAACGCGGCGTCGCGCGAGGCAAACAACGGGAAGAGCGCATCGAGGCGCGTCAATTCAAACAGGGTGCGCAGGTCATCATTCAACCCGGTCAGCCGCAGGTCGCCGTTCTGTTCGCGCAGCCGCTTGCCAAGGGACACCAAGGCACCAAGTCCGGAACTGTCGATGTACGCCGCGCGCGTGAAGTCGATGACCACCAAGCGCACCCCCTGCTCCACTTCGTCGAGGATCGCCTGCTTGAACTCCTGGCGGTTGCCGACAACTAATTGTCCGTCAACCTCGACCAGCAGCTGATCATCGGTACGTGCGAGAAGGAAGCTCATGGTATGTCTGGAAGGCGAATGGTCACCCGGCCACTACGGGCGCCGGGACCGGTGCGGCCGCTTGTAGCGCGGCGATGGCGGCCACATGAACAATGTCATCGGCGGTGGCCCCCCGGGACAAGTCACTGCATGGACGGGCGAGCCCCTGCAGGATGGGTCCGATCGCCGTCGCGCCCGCCAGACGTTGCACCAGCTTGTAGCTGATGTTGCCGGCGTCGAGTGAAGGAAACACGAGAATGTTGGCTCGTCCGGCCGCCGCTTCACCCGGGGCCTTGCGGCGCGCAATCGCCGGCATCAGCGCCGCGTCCCCCTGCAGTTCACCCGAGACCTCAAGGTCGGGCGCCTCACTGCGGATCAGCGCGAGGGCATCCCGGACTTTGCTGATCGACGGGCCGTCAGCACTGCCGCGGGTACTGTACGACAAGAGGGCGACTCTCGGCTCGTCACCGACAATTCGCCGACGGTCAATCGCTGCCGCCAGGGCAATGTCGGCCAGTTGCTGCGGCGTCGGATCGGGCACCACGGCGCAGTCGGTGAACGTCAACACTTCGCTGCCGTTGTCGCGAAACTCCGGCACGACCATGTAAAACGACGAGGAGACGGTACGCGCCCCGCTGGAGGCGCCAACCGTCCACAGTGCCGCCCGCAGCACTTCCGCGGTCGTATGCACGGCGCCGGCCACGCAACCATCGGCGTGGCCCAGCGCGACCAATGCATCGGCAAAATACAGCGGGTCGCGGGCAAGTTGTTCGGCCGCGGCGGCGCTCAGACCCTTGGCTCCGCGGCGAGCCAGCAGGTGCGCCACCACGTCCGGCAGGCGCGCATCGCTGAGCGGGTCGATCATGCTTGCGCCACGCGCGGGCACCGGCCCGGTTGCCGAATCACCGCGCCGCACCAACACGGCATTGACCGATCCGCGTTTGGTCAGCTCCACCACCGCCTGCACCGTACGGAGATCAGTCGCCTCCGGGAACAGGATGGTCCGTCGCGACGCCGCGGCGCGGCGATGCACGTCCTCAAGGAACGCCGAGGTGCCGGCTTGGGACACGATCGTCAGCGCGCGAAGCGCTCGCGCAGCGCGCGCTCCACGCGCGGATGCACGAGCTGGCTGACATGGCCACCGAACCGCGCCACCTCGCGGACGATACTCGAACTGATGTAGGTCGTGTCGAGCGACGGCGCCATGAACACCGTTTCCAGCGTCGGGAAGAGATGCCGATTCATCAGCGCCATCTGAAACTCGTACTCGAAGTCGCTGACCGCGCGCAGGCCGCGGACGTTGACGCAGGCCCCCACTTCGCGCGCGAAATCCACCAGCAAGCCACTAAACGCGCGCACCTCGATGCGCGGATCGTTGCCGGTCACGTCGCGAATGAAGCCCACGCGCTCCTCCACCGTGAACAACGGGACCTTCGTGAGGTTTGTGGTGACGCCAACGACCAACCGGTCCGCGAAGGTGAACGTGCGCTGGATCAGGTCCTCGTGTCCGTGCGTCACAGGATCGAAGGAACCGGCGTAGAGGGCGATGCGCTCGCCACTGGTTGGAGGCAGCACGGTCACGGGTCGGCGGTGCGGTAGAAGGTGAGCGAGGTGGCCCCGTAACGGCGGGTGTGTCCCGGTGCGGGCATGGACAGCGTGGTGGGATGCTCAAGGCCAAGCACCGCCGCAAACGGGGTATCGAGCCACGCCTGCACGATTTGCATCGCCGTGTCCGTGGCATAGGGAGGGTCAGCGAATGCGATATCGTACGCGAGGGGACGGAGGCGGCGGACGAACGCCACGGCATCGTCGCGATGCACGACGGCTCCGACATGGCCACCGAGGTGATCGAGGTTGGCCTGTATCATGTCCAGCGAGCGCGGCGCATTCTCGACGAAATCGCACGAGGCCGCTCCACGCGAGAGCGCCTCAAGCCCCAGCGCGCCACTGCCTGCGCACAGGTCGAGCACGCGCGCCTCCGGCAACAGGCTGTGCACGATACTCATCCACGATTCGCGCACGCGGTCACCGGTCGGGCGCACCTGCTCTCCCGACGGTGCCTCGATTCGTCGACCACGCCAGCGTCCCGCCACAATGCGCATGGAAGTCAGACCTTGAAGTCGGCGATCTTGAGCTGCAATCGCGAGATGCCGCGATACTCATCACGTTCCAATCGAAACGCCACATCGACCGGACGTGACGCGTCCAGCGATGCCATCCGCGGGGCGAGTCCCCATCCCACCGCTTCCAGTGTGCCGTTCGGGACGGCAAAGGACAGTCGCACCCCATCGGTGCCGATGCGACGCGGGGCGGAGGCCAACGAAACACCGAGGGCCCGAAACACCGGCGCGGGATTCCCGATGCCGAATGGTTCGAAGTGTCGCACCAGCTTCTCCAACTCGTCGCCCACCCCTTCCATCGCGATGTCGAGATCGACCCGCAACTCCGGCACCAGATCGGCCTCGCACAACCGCGCGCGCGCCACCGCATCGAACTGTTCGGCGAACGCGGGAATGCCCGAGGCCTGCATCGTCAATCCGGCAGCGGCGCGGTGACCGCCGAATCGCTCAAAATGGTGCGCGCATTCTCCCAGTGCCGCGTGCAGGTCGAACGGCACGATGGATCGTCCAGATCCCTTTCCGATGCCATGATCGACGGCCACCAGCACGGCCGGACGCGCCGTCTGTTCGACGATGCGCGACGCGACGATGCCGATCACACCGGCGTGCCAGCCTTCCTTCGCCAGCACGAACGCATACCGGTCACGCATCCCCGGCGCATCCAGCAGACGCAGTGCATCGTCCAGGACGCTGCGGTCGAGATCCTGCCGTGCACGGTTGAGTTCCTCGAGTTCACGCGCGATCACGTTGGCTTCGTCGTCCCGCTCCGACAGCAGCAATCGCAGACCCAGCTTGGCGTCGGCAATACGACCCGCCGCGTTCAATCGGGGCGCGAGCACGAATCCCACGCGGCCGGCCGTCAGGGGCTTCCCCTCCAGTCCCGACGATCGCAGCAGCGCGCGCAATCCAGGGTGCGTCGTTTCCGCCAACACCTTGAGGCCGTAGCGCACCAAAATGCGATTCTCGCCGCGGAGTGGCGCCACATCGGCGATCGTCGCCAACGCCACCAGATCAAGCTGACGGTGCGCCAGTGCCGGCGAGATCCCAAGCGCCTCACACAACGCCAACGCCAGCTTGAACACCACGCCCACCGCCGCCAGATCCTGATCAGCCGCACTCGACTCGGCGCGACGGGGATTGCAGACGGCATACGCCGCCGGCAAAGGACCGCCAGGCAGGTGATGATCGGTGATGATCACATCGATGTGCGCGGCATTCAGCGCCGCGACGGCCTCGATGGCACTGGTGCCGCAATCGCACGTCACCACCAATGAGGCACCAGCGGCCTGGGCTGCTGCCACCCCGGCCGGTCCCAGGTCATATCCGTCGGTCAGTCGATTCGGAACAAAGGGCACCACGCGTGTGGCGCCGCAGCCACGTAGCACGCGCGTGAGCAAGGCCGTCGAACTCATGCCGTCGACGTCGTAATCCCCATGCACGAAAATCGTTTCATCGCGACGCACGGCCGCTGCGATGCGATCGACGGCACGCGGCAGATCGAACAGCGTCGATGGCGCCTGAAGCTGGTCAAGGCGCGGACGCAAGTATCGCTTGGCCGTCTCGGGATCGGCGTATCCCCGCCCGACGAGAAGGCGACAGAGCGATTCGGGCAACAACAACGCACTCACCAGTCGTTGCACCGGCCCAACGTCGGGCTCGGAGGACACCACCCATCTGGCCGGCGGACGGTGTCGCGGCAAGGGAGGCGAGGGCGGTGCGGATCCGGATCCGGCGTGCCCCACCACTGCCGGGACGCCGCGACCTAGCGGCGCCCCCACGGGCTGCGGCTCGAAAGGGATGCGTGGAACGCTCACAGGCGGCAATCTACGTCACGCGACAAGTCATGGCACCCGCGTCAGGCGGCATGGTCAACCGAATTACCGCCGACGCTTACCGGGACTGACTCAGGGCGTTGCCGGGGGAGTCGGGAGGTACAGGAGCACGCCGCACGCTTCACAGATCTCGATCGCCTGTCCGCCACTGGTCATGGCGGGGCGACGCTGGAGCGGAATGGCTGTATCGCAACTGCCGCAGGAGAAACCCGCGTTGAGGGCGAAGAGCGCGGCGGCCCGGCGCCGTTGCTGCACACGGTCGTATTTGGACAGGAGGCCCGGAGCAACCGCTGCCGCCGAAATCGCGCGCTGTGCTCGTGCCGATTCCCATTCCCGCACAATGGCACCGCGCTCGACTTCAATGAGCTTCCGGGCATCCGCCTGTTGCACCTCCAGAGCGGCGAGCGCGCCGCGAGCCGCTTCCGTCGTCGTCTGCAGTTCGCCGATCCGTCGGGACAGCGCCAGCATCTCGCTTTCTTCCTCGGCCAAGACACGCCGAGCGGTCTCGACCTGGGCCATTGCGGCGGTGGCTTCCTTCAGCTTGTGCGCCTGATCGAGCACCGCAAGGTTCTTCTCATGCCGAAGCCGATGGTCCGTCATCAGGGCTTCAAGCGCGCGGCTCCGATCGAGTTCCCGCGTGAGGGCACCTTCCAGCTTCGCGATCTCGTCGACGGTGCGCTGCCGCGCCTTGTCCAGGGCGGCCAAGCGGGGGGCAAACGCGTCGCGTCGTGCCTCAATGCCCCGAATCACGTCGTCGTCCTGCTGCACAACCAATAGCGCTTCCAGCTCGGGATTCACTACGCCTCCAGACAGTGGTAGACACCTTATCCCTTCCGATTACCCCGCGGACTGCGGATCGGCAAGAGTTTTCGCAACTCGCCTTCCAACTCCATGCGTTCTCGCATGAGCGCATTCTGCTGTTCCGGTTGAACTATACCCATAGCCGACCGGATCTCCTCAATTCGTGCTTCGATCCGCCGTGCCGCAATGCGCGCCAGGCTCAAGGTCACGTCAGATGCCTCAGGCGGATGCGTGTCACCGGTCTCCGTGAGCTCCCGAAGTGCCTGTAAGGCTTCCGGCGACAGGGCGGCGGCCACCTGGTCGAGGGAATCGGCATGTCCCGCCGACAACAAGGCCGCAAAGATGGCACGGTAGTTGGCGTCGCGAAAATCCGACGGCGCGTGGCGCTCGGCGATCCGCTCGACCCAGTCACGGGACGCAATCATGGCCCGCACCAACGCGCGTTCGTCGGGTTCGTCCCGTCGCGGTTTCGGAAGCGCCGACATCGATTGCCACTCGGGCGCTTCGGGCTTTCCGCGCCGCGGCGTCCACGGACGCTTCACGTACGGCGTCGGTGGTGCCGCACCTTCCGGATTCTCCGGCGGTGGCGCCTCGCTGTCCGGCGGTCCTTCGGTGACGTGCTCCGCGGAATGGCGAACGCCTCTGCCGCGACCCGTCGCGGGCGGCTCGTCCGCCTCACTGGCCAGCGTGGCCTTGTCGAGATGCGACACGTCGGCGAGTCGCGCGAGATAGAGATCCCGCGTAAGCGGGTCGCGCGCGGCGCGAATCGTCGGCAGCAGCTTGTCGATGGCACGACGGCGATGACGCAGGTCGGCAAACCATCCACGACGCTCGAGCAGCTGAAGCTGGCGATCGAAGAGGTCGATGGCCTGCGTCAGCTGCGTCTCCAGCCCCGCGCGCCCCTGGGAACGCACAAACGTGTCAGGGTCTTCGCCCTCCGGGAGCGACACGACGCGGACGGCGGCCTTGTGACGCAGGAGTTCCAGCCCTGACCGAAACGTGGCTTCCTGCCCTGCCTTGTCGCTGTCGTACAACAGGAAGACCTCCGACGAGTACCGCATGAGCAGTGCGGCCTGCTCCTCCGTCAACGCGGTCCCCAATGGCGCGACGACTTCCTCGATTCCCGCGAGGGCCAGTCGAATGGCATCCAGGTACCCTTCCACGACAATCGCCCGACCGGCGCGACGCATGGCCTGCTTGGCGGTCTGCAAACCGTACAGCGTTCGGCGCTTCTGAAAGACTCCCGACTCGCCGCTGTTGAGATACTTGGGAATCGCGTCACCCATGGCGCGGCCGCCAAAGGCTACGTGATGGCTCAATTCATCGAGGATGGGAAACATGATGCGACCAACGAACCGCGCACGCGGTTCGGCATCCGTCTCGCGGCGCGCGAGCAATCCGGCGTCCAATTGCCGCGTTTCGTCAAACCCCAATCCGTTCAGGTAACGTCGGAGCGCCTGTGCGTCGCGTGGAGCAAACCCGATCCCGAATCGTGCGCATGCCGCCGCATCCAGGCCGCGTCCCGCCAAGTAGGCGCGCGCCTCACGGCCAACGACGTCGTCCGCCAACTGCGTGCGAAACCATTCCGCTGCGGTGGCCAGCACTTCCCAATTCCTTTCATTGGGATCCGGCGCGTGAGCGCGCGTCGGCTGGTCGATGACTTCAATGCCAACGCGTTCGCCGACCAACTTGACCGCGCCCACCCAATCGAGGCCCAGCCGCTTGCGCAGAAAGGTGAAGACGTCGCCGCTCTCGTGACAGACGAAGCAGTGATAGTTGCCCTTGTCCGGGGTCACCGAAAAATTGGGCTTGGTCCCCTGATGGAACGGACACGGGCCGCGATAGCTGGCGCCCGCACGCTTCAGCGGAACGTACTCGCCGATAATCTGCACGATGTCGGCCGCGAGCCGCACGCGTTCGATGACATCGTCGGCAATCATCGGGAAGCCCGATCAGTCAGGCGCATGGGGCGATCATATCTCCGATCATAGCCTCGGCACGGCGCTCGCGTCAGGAGAGTTCCGCCACGGTGACGCCGGCGCCCCCTTCATCCCACGCACCCAGCCGAAAGGCAACCACACGGGTGTCCTTCTTCAGCATTTCCGTGACGCGCGCCCGTAGCGCTCCGGTGCCCTTCCCATGAATAATGCGCAGTTCCTTCAAGTCGGCGCGAACGGCGGTGTCCAGCGCCTGCAGCACGCGATCATCCACCTCATCCACACGCATGCCGCGGACATCGACTTCGCGAACCGGTTCGACATCCGGCATCGAACCATGCAATGATACCCGGAAGGCCGGCGCGGGCGGCGCGGCTGTGCGCGTCAACGTATGAACGGGCACCGTAAGCGTGAGTGATCCGACCACAACCCGGGCCGCATCCCCCCTGATGCTGACCACACGACCGGGCCGGTCACCCAAGGTCGCCACCAGCACCGCATCGCCGGCGTCGAGTGGGCGCGCGGCGCGCGCGGCCGACCGACTACCCGTGGGCATGCCCGCCGGGTTATCGGGTGGCGAGCCCGTCGCCGTCACGGCTTGCTCACTCGTCTTGCGACGCGCCGAGTGTCGATCGCGATCGCGTTGCGCGCGCAACTCGACCTCGTCCACGGCCGCGCCCTGCAGGGCGGCCGCCTCTTCAACGGAACGGCGCGCCATTCTCGCCGCCTCCTCAAACTGTTCACTCTGATCAACGGCGCGCGCGCGAACCTCGACAATCGCCCGTTCGACTTCGGCACGGGCCTCCAGCAGATATCGACGCGTCTCTCGCCGCGCCTCGCGTTCGGATTCACGTTCCCGCTCGCGCACTTTCAACTCGCGATCCGCCACCGTTGCCAGACGCGCCCGCAGCTTTCCGTGTTCGATACTGGCAACACTCTCGCGATCAGCGAGGAGTGCCTCCCGCGCTTCCAGATCGGCGAGGAGGACCGCCACGTCGCGTTCGCCGGCCGGCAACCGCTCCTCCGCACGTTGGAGGACATCCTCCGGCAGCTGCAATCTCCGGGCAATACTGATGCCGTAACTGCGTCCAGGCATCCCCTTCAGCAGTCGATAGGTCGGCGCCAGCTGCACCGCGTCAAACTGCAGCGACGCATTCACGATCCCCGCTACATCCGTGGCCAGCAACTTGAGCTGTCCGAGATGGGTCGTGGCGATCGTCAGCGTTCCACGCCGCGTCAACGTCTCAAGGATCGCGCCGCCGAGCGCCGCTCCCTCGGCGGGATCGGTCCCCGACCCCAATTCATCCACCAGGACGAGCGACGCCTCGGTGGCATGCACCAGAATCTCGCCGAGATTCTTCACGTGCGCGCTGAAGGTGGAGAGACTCGCCTCGATGCTCTGTTCGTCACCGACGTCCGCAAACAGGTCATCAAATACCGGCAGCCGTGACGTCGCGCCAACTGGCGCGGGGATTCCCGCTTGCCCCATGGTGGCCAGCAACCCGATGGCTTTCAGCAGCACCGTCTTGCCGCCGGTGTTCGGTCCGGAGACCAGCAGGGTGCGCTCGACGGGGTCGAGCGTCAGGTCGAACGGCACGACGGGGGTTCCGCGCGCGAGGAGCAACGGATGTCGCCCGTCAACGATCGCCAGGCCCTCTCCCGGCTCGCAGAACGTCACGACCGCACACTGTGCATCAATGGCGTATCGGGCGCGCGCAAACAGGCTGTCGAGCGCGACCAAGGCCTCAAAGGCGCCCCCCATGACGTCGTGATACGGTCGCAGGGTGTCGGTGAGTTCGCGCAGCACTCGCTCGACTTCGCGCTGCTCCTCAATTTCCAGTTCGCGCACGCGATTGCCAAACTCCACGGCCGCTGGCGGTTCCACGAAGATCGTGGCGCCGGTCCCGGAACTGTCGTGCACGATGCCACCCACGTACCCGCGCGCTTCGCGTCGCATCGGGATGACCCAACGACCGTTTCGCATGGTGACCGACAAGTCGCTCACCTGATGATGCGGCTCGAGTTTCCGCATCTCCCGCTCCAGCAGGCGCACCAATTCGCCCTCGGTCTGTCGCAACTCCCGACGCACGCGCCGCAAGGCCGGCGAGGCCTCATCGCGCACGGCGCCGTCATCGCTGATGGCCCGACCAATCGCGTCTTCCGGCGCGCGCAGATCGACCAGTGCGCTCACGAACTCCGCGAGAATGGCGACCATGATGGCCGGGCGTCGCGGATCGCGGAGCGCATCACGCGTGCGGCGCGACGAACGCAGCAGTATCGCCCCCTGCAACAGTTCCAGGGCGCTCCACGCCAGCCCTTCGATGCGCAGGCGCTTGAGCGGCGCGGCGAGCTCGGGAATCGCCTCGCTGCTCCACCCTGCGTCGGATTCGACCAGCGCGCGCATCGACGAGACGCGTTGTTGTTCGGCCTCAATCCACGCGCGATCGACGCGCGGCACCAGCGCGCGCACCGCGGCGGCGCCGGGCGCAGAGTGCGCACGGCCGGCGACATACGCCACCAATCGCGGAAACTCGAGAATACCGAGAGCGTGCGCGTTCATGCGGAGAAAGCGAAGGCCCGGTCACCGCATGCACGGTTCCGGGCTCGAAAGTTCATCAGGAGTACCACGCTCCTCAACTGACGCGTCGCGATTGACGTCCGGTCGGGTTCAACCGCGGGCCAACTCCTCGCGCACAATGGTATTGATCGTGTTTCCATCGGCGCGACCCTTGAATTCCGGCATGACCCGGGCCATCACAGCGCCGATGTTCGCGGCACCGCCGGCCATCGCCGTGCGCACCGCACCCCGAATCGCTTCGGGATCGACCTGTGCCGGCAGATAGCCGTCGAGCGCGTTGACTTCGCGCTGCTCCTTGTCGGCGAGGTCATCTCGACCGGCCTTACGGTAGAGATCCACCGACTCGCGCCGGCGCTTGATCCCCTTGCGGATCACGTCCAACGTATCGTCGTCCGTTGCGTCGCGGCGGAGCTCGATTTCGCGATTCTTGAGCTCCGAGATGACCATCCCGAGCAACATGACCTGATCTTTTTCCTGCGCCCGACGAGCCGCAGCCTGATCAGCCTGCAGCCGCGCGAGCAACGAAACGCCCTCGGCGGCCACGAAAACGATCAGGCCGTTCGCGTGCGCCGATTCTTGCGCACGGCAGCGTTCATTTTGCGCTTCCGCTTCTCGGACGGCTTCTCGTAGTGGCGATGCTTGCGCAGATCGGACAGGATACCGGCCTTCTCGCACTTCTTCTTGAAGCGCTTGAGTGCCCGCTCGAAATTCTCGTCCTCGTGGATAATGACTTCCGACAAACTCGATCTCTCCCTGGGGCCGTCAGGACTCGCACCGGAAACCGGAGCGAACTGCGACAGTAAGTGTGGCGACCGCTGGCACGGACATCGATCGGACATCCGGAGACTCCGGACCCGACGGCCAGAGCCGCAAGTCAAAGCACGACAGCCCTATATCTTACCCTACCTGACTGACGTGGTCAAGGCGATTCGGCAGACTATCACCCCGGCGGCCACCCCATTTGGCGGCCCCCCAGCACGTGCATGTGGAGGTGACCGACCGACTGCCCGGCGTTGGCCCCGGAGTTGATGACGGTGCGATATCCGGTTTCGGCGATGCCCTCGTCCCGGGCCACCCTGGCGGCCAGCAACGCCACCGCACCCAATTCGACGCCGTCGGTGGCGTCCGCCAGCGATGCTACGTGCCGCCGGGGGACCACGAGGACATGCACGGGGGCCTGCGGATGCAGATCCCGAAAGGCTACCGCGTACTCGTTCTCGGCAACCGTCGTGACCGGCAGTTCTCCGCTCACGATCCTGCAGAAGAGGCAACGGTCGGTCATGGTGCGGGGCTCCGATGAGAAGGGGCGAGTGCCGTGCGAACGATGGCCATCGCGGCAATGGCGGCGGTTTCGAATCGCAGGATAGTCGTTCCCAATGAGGCACGCCGAAAACCGGCCCGCTCGAGCGCGGCCATTTCGTCGGCCTCTATCCCGCCTTCGGGTCCGATCGCCAGCGTCACGGCCCCTCTGATGGGCACAGCAGCCGGTCCAATCAACGGCGCTCCATTTGGATCCAGCACAATACGATCGCTGTCCGGGACCGCGAGCACGGCCCGTTCCACGTTCGCCTCGGGGTACAGCTGCGGAAGCCACGCCCCCTCAGACTGCGCCAAGGCACTCTCCATACGCGCGCGAACGCGGGCCTGAAAACTCATCCCTTCGCCGCGCGGTGTCACGCTTCGCGAACGCCGCCACATCACGGGGCGCCAACTGGTACAGGCCAGTTCGCCCGCCTTTTCCGCCAACCACAACATGCGATCCTTGTCAGCAACCGGCACCAGCAGGTGCACGGCGGTCAGGGGTTCTCGATGCTCGACAACCTGCACTTCTATCTGTGCCTGCGACTTGGTCAGTCGAACCAGCTGACCCTCGGCCACCCCGCCCGCACCGTCGCGCAACGCCACGATCGCGCCCGCGTCGAGCCGGAGCGCACGCATATGACGCGCCGCGTGCTCATCCAGCACGCACCCGCCGTTCAGCACCAGCCGCTCGCTGGTGACAAACGTGGGCCGACCGGCGCCTACGCCCTCGCGATCGACGCCGACCACCAGATTCCCTCTGCATCTTCCAACAACACGCGCCACCCAGTGGCCGTCAGAAACACCATCATGGCGTCGCGTTCCTCGACCAGAATACCGCTGACGATGACGGCACCGTCGGCGGCGAGGGACGCGGCAATCACCGGCAGCAATTCCATCAGCACGGATGAGATGATGTTGGCGAGCACCACCCGCACCGGCGCGAGCAGCGGTAACAGCACAGCGGCATCCGCCTCGAAGACATGCACCCGATCGGCCACACCATTGCGCGCCACGTTCGTCTCGGCGTCTGGGATGGCCTCCCCGTCGAGTTCGACGGCATACACACGCGATGCGCCAAGCTTCGCCGCGGCAATGGCCAGCACCGCACTGCCGGCGCCGAGATCGGCCACCACATCACCAGTGCGCATGACCGTGGGCAGGAGCCGCACGACGCCGCGGGTGGTCGGGTGATCGCCCGTTCCGAACGCCATGCCCGGCTCGATCACAATCGTCGATGCCGGATCCCGACCATCGGCCAACCATGGCGGAGTCACCGTCAGCGGACCTAACTCGTGTGCCACGATGCGCGCTTTCCACGCTTCGCTCCAATCGATGTCGGGCACGGCCGCGGTTTCGATGATCACGCGGTCATCGGCCTCCGACAGTGCGCGATGCACCGTGGTCAGGTCGGTACCCGGCGGAAAGTGCGTGACCAGTGCCAATCCATCTTCATGCACCCCCTGCGCACCAATGGCAAAGAGCGCCGAGAGGCACGCCCGGCGCGCCGCGTCGGACGACGCAGACGGCTGAACGCGGACACTGATCCAGGGCGCGTCGATGTCAGGCACCAAGCGCTTCCTTCATCTTTGACCAGATGCTCTTTTCACGTTGTGGAGGCGCTGACCCCTGGAGCGATGCCAGCTGCTGAATCACCGCTTCCTCTTCGCCTTCGACCGACTGCGGCGTCCATAGCTGCACTTTCACGTGCAAGTCTCCAATGCCGGACGCATTGACTCGAGGCAGGCCGCGCCCTCGCAAGTGGAACACCATACCGCTCTGCGTGCCGGCGGGAATACGAAGCGACAGATCACCCAGCAAGCCGGGCACGCGGACGTCGGCGCCAAACACGAGTTGCGGATACGTGACAAGCGCTTCGCAGAAGAGATCTTCACCGTCCCGATCAAACCGTTCATCGTCTTCGACTTCGAACACGACCAGCACGTCCCCCCGCGTGCCCCCGCGGGGACCGATGTTGCCGGAGCCACGCATCGTCATATACTGACCGGTCGCCACGCCGGCCGGCACGGTGATCTTGAGCGTCCGCTCAGCGCGCACGCGGCCTTCGCCGCGACACTTCTTGCACGGTGACGATACTACGATGCCTTCGCCCGCACAGGTCGGGCATGGGGCGACCGAGACGAACTGCCCGAAGAACGACCGCTGCGCGCGTCGAACCTCCCCGCACCGTGACAAGTCGCACAGGTCTGCGGCTTTGTACCCGCCTCCGCGCCCGACCCTTCGCACTTGTCGCAGGACTCGAGGACCTTGAGCACCACGGTCTTTTCTATCCCGGTGGCCACCTCGGTGAGCGTCAAGGGCAGCGGCAGCTTGATGTCCGCACCGCTCCGTGGTCCCGATTGCCGACGCCCGCCTTGCCCGCCGAACAGGTCGCCGAACCCCCCGAAGTCGCGCATGAAAATGTTGAGCGCCTCGGACAGGTCCACATGCTCGTACTGCGCCTGCGAAGAACCGCGCAACCCGGCCTCACCGTACCGATCATACGCCGCGCGTTTTTGCGGATCGCGCAACGCGTCATACGCCTCGGTCAGCTCCTTGAACTTCTCTTCGGCTTCCTTCGCACCGCTATTGCGGTCAGGATGCCACTGCAGTGCCAACCGACGGTACGCCTTCTTGATGTCGTCGTCGGACGCGTCGCGCGGCACACCCAGTACCGCGTAGAAATCAGCCATGAGTAGTCAGGTCAGCAGAGCAGCTCGGACACGAGCTGTGAAGTGTGCCCGACCAGCGCAATGACCTTGTCGTAGGGCATGCGTGTCGGACCGATGACGCCGATCACACCGCTCAACGATCCGGCGGTATACTCGGCGGTGACAACAGTGAACGCGTCGAGACGGGGATCGCCGTGCTCGTTGCCAATGGTAATACTCAGGCCGTTCGATCCCGGTCTCGCCTCAAGCAAGGTCGCCAGTTGCTGACGCTGCTCGGTCAGATCGAACAACTGTCGCAAACGCTCACCACTGGCGAACTCCGGTTGATCCGCCAGCAACGACGGTTGCCCGATGACGACCGCTTCCAGGGGTTCCGCCGCTCGCGTGAACACCTGGTCGCCTTCCTGCACAAAGATATTCAACAGCTCGGCGGTTTCCGGTCGGGTGTGCACATCCCGCAGGCGCGAGGGGAGCGATGTGCGCAACTGGTCGAGCGTGAGCCCGGTCAGCCGTTCGTTGAGCACGATCGACACCTCGACCATGGCCTCGTCGGCAATGGTGCCGGGAACCTCGACAAAGATCGTTCGTACGGCACCGCCGTTCAGGCTGATCACCAGCAACAGTCGATCCGATGCGACACGCACCAGTTCAATCCGACGCAACGTGGCCCGTTCCAGTCGCGGACCCAGCGCCACACCCAGCTCCTGCGTGAGAATCCCCAGCGACTGCGCCGCACGACGAAGAATCGCTTCGATCGCCGAGCCGCCCGCCACAATATCCTCGGCCAGTCGGCGACGATGCTCTCGGGTGATCGGATCGACGCGCATGAGTGAATCCACGTACATGCGATAGGCCTTATCGGTCGGAACACGGCCGGCGGACGTGTGTGGATGAAACAGGAAACCCTTCTCTTCCAGGTCACTCATCGTGTTCCGAATGGTGGCCGGCGAAATGCCAAGGCCGAACCGACGAGACAGCGTGCGCGAGCCAGCCGGTTCGGCTGTAGCCACATAGCTGTGGATCACCGCTTCAAGGACCTGTCGTTCCCGCTCCGAGAGTTCTCCTGAGTGCGCCATAAGTCGAACGCTACGAATGACTTGGGAGCGCTGTCAAGTCGGCGGCCAGCCGATCCAGTCGAAGCCACCCTTCCGGGGTGCACCGGGCCCGCCGTTTGCCGGCCATTTCGACCCACTCAAGCCATCCGGCTTCCACCCACGGTGCCACGATTGCCGATTCGCCCGGGGATAGTTCCATGCCGTCCGACGTGCGCAGTCCCAAGTAGGCGCGCTCGGCGTCGCGGTTTTCCGCTGTCAGCACTTCGCGGCCTTCTATCGGGTCCTGTCCGGCGTCCAGCGCGGCCTGCCACGCGGCATAGGCGGCAATATTCCATCGGCGTTCGGCACCGGTGAATCCATGCGCACTGGGACCAACCCCCAGATACGCGGCACCAGACCAATAGGCGCTGTTGTGGATGGCGCGACGTCCCGCGCGGGCGAAGTTGGACACCTCATAGTGCTCGAATCCCGACGTCGAGAGACGACGATGCGCTTCGAGAAACTCCGCCTCGTAACGTTCCTCGGTTGTTTCGACGACCATGCCCCGGGCGCGGCGCCGCCCCAAGGGCGTATGCGGTTCGACGGTCAGGCCATACAGCGAGATATGGTCGGGGTTGAGAGACGTGGCCATGTCCAGATCGCGGGTCCAATCGCGCGCCAGCACATCGGGGACGGCAAAGATGAGATCCAACGAGAACGCGCCCAGTCCGCCATCACGCGCCGTGCGCACGGCGCGTTCCGCAGACGCCGCGTCATGAACACGATGCATCCACCGCAGTACCGCGTCATCGAAACTCTGCACCCCGATGGATAGTCGCGTGATGCCGGCGTCACGCCACCCGCGCACCGCACTGGCGGTGATATCCTCGGGATTCGCTTCAAGCGTAATCTCGGCGTTGATCGCAAGCGGCCGGTCGCGCCGAATCACGTCCAGGAGCCGACGGATACCCTCAACGCCAAGTAATGACGGCGTGCCGCCCCCGAAATAGAGTGTTTCGAGTGCCTCGGTCGCCTGTCGCTGGCGTCGGACGGTCAACTCCTTTTCGACGGCGCGCACGAACGCGTCCACCGGCACCTGACGCCGCACCGCGATGGAGAAGTCGCAATAGCTGCAGCGACGGGCGCAGAACGGCACATGCACGTAGAGGTGTCGATACGCCGGACCGTCCTGTCCGGGATGGTTCACGAAGGACGCGACTCGCCGACGCGCCGCGACGCGCCCTCGTTGATGATCACGGAGCGAATCCGTCCGGTCGGTTCCACGTGCACGAGCCCTTCCAGCTCGAGCGCCGTCAGCGCACTGGCTGCCGCACGCGTTGAGAGCGTCGCGTCGCGCGCCATCGAAGCCAGATCGGTGGCGCCACGCAGCAACGCGTCCCAGCACGCGGCCGCATCGCCATCAAGCAACGGCGCGGGAGTGGGTTCCGCTTTCAGCGACAGCATGGACAGCACATCATCTGGTGAAAGAATCGGCTCCGCATACGCTTTGAGCAACGCGTTGCTGCCGCGGGATGACGGCACGTCGATGGCATTCGGCACACACGCGATACGCCGATCCAGCGCATGCGCATAGTCTGCGGTGATCAACGCGCCGCTGCCCTCGCCGGCCTCCACAACCACCGTGATGTCCGCCAGCGCCGCAATGATGCGATTGCGCCGTGGGAAGGTGCCGCCGTGTCCCGGCGCGCCGGGTGGCAGTTCGGACAGCAGCAGTCCGTCGTCGGCTATCCGCTCCTGCAACGCGCGATGACGACGCGGAAAGGCGATATCCAATCCCGTCCCAAGGACGGCGACGGTCCGTCCGCCCGACGCCAACGCCGCCTCATGGGCCGCGCCGTCGATCCCCTGTGCCAGTCCGCTCACCACTGCCACGCCGGCGCGCGCGCACGTCGCGGCAATGGCCCGGGCCACCCGCAGACCATAGCCGGAGGCGGCGCGCGTCCCGACGATGGCCACCGCGGGGCCGTCTGCCGTGACCATGGCCCCCTTCCCGAAGAGCACGGCCGGCGCGTCATGCAGCTCGGTCAAACGGGGCGGATACACCGCATCGGTTCGCGCGAGTGCAAACGCCGCCATCGCGCGCGTTGATTCGAGAATGCCATCGGCAGCGCGGTACGCCTTGTCGCGGGCACCCACCGGCATGGCCGACAGCACGGCGCGCGCCGAGCCAAGCTGCGTGATTCGCTGCACCACGCCGACGTCGCCCACCCCTGGCAACGCACGCGCCGCGATGACATCGCGGACGGTATCGCACTCAGGGAACGTGACGCGCATCCCGCTCGGCCTTCTCCGACGCCGCCCGCATGGCCAGCAGCTCGCGCCACCAGGCGTCGAGCAGCCCGTCGAGTCCCATGCGTCCGGGCGCACTGATGGCAAACATGCCGAAGGCACCGGTCGCCTCAATTTCCGGCACGTACGATTCGCCCAGCAAGTCGAGCTTGGAGAACACCACACAGAAGGGCTTCGCGGCAAGCTCCTTCGAGTACGACGAGATCTCCGTGCGCAGTTGATCGAACTCCGCTTGCCAATCCGTCGCGTCGATCGGAATCACGAACGCCAGGAGGCGTGTGCGTTCGATATGGCGCAGGAACTGCAAACCCAGCCCTTTGCCTTCGTGTGCGCCTTCGATGATGCCGGGAATATCCGCCACCACGAACGAACGATGATCGCTGAGCGGAACAACACCAAGGTTGGGCGACAGGGTCGTAAAGGGATAGGCGGCAATCTTGGGCCGAGCGGCGGAGATCACGGACAGCAGCGTGCTCTTTCCCGCGTTGGGCTGGCCGACGAGTCCGACGTCCGCGATCAGTTTGAGCTCCAACTCCAACCGTCGAGTGCGCCCTTCCTCCCCTGGCTGCCATTCCCGCGGCGCCTGATGTGTTGCGGTCACGAAGAACGCATTGCCTTTGCCCCCCCGTCCACCTTTCGCCACCAGAATCGAGTCACCCTCTGCCATCACTTCGCCAAGCAGCTCGTTGGTCTCCGCGTCGCGGATGATGGTGCCTGCCGGCACGGGAAGCACAATGTCCTCACCTGAACGACCGGTGCGATTCCCGCCCTCCCCATGCTGGCCGCGTTCGGCCTTCCAGATATCCCGATACGTGTAGTCGAGCAGCGTCGTGAGATTGCGATCGGCACGGACAAACACGTCACCGCCACGACCGCCATCTCCTCCGTCGGGCCCTCCATGGCCACGAACTTTTCGCGACGGAACGAGGAGTTCCCCGATCCGCCGGTACCGGCTTCGACATTGACGATGACGCGATCTACAAACATGTGCGACCTGACGACGAAGAAGCGGCGCAAGCCGCAATGACCTGCCGGATGACCTGCTGAATGACCTGCCGATGATGCGACGCGCCGTGCGCGGTTGTTGCCACTACTTGCCCTGGACGCGGGACCACAAAGCCGCGTAGCGACGGGCATCGTCCGGTGCCAGCACATCGGCAATGGTCGCCAATGCCGCAGACACGACCGCCACCGAGGCGCCCGCGTACAGCGCACCATGCAAGTGCGAATGCAGCTGACGATCCTGGCGCGCCACCGCGCAGGCCGCCACCACGCACAACTCGCGACGCGCCAGGTCGAGTTGCGGTCGACCCAACACCTTGCCGTACCCCTCAACAATCATCCACGCATCCAGTGCCGGATGCAGATCGCGGATGTTGCTCCGCAACCGCTGGTATGACGGACCGTATACCACGGCGCAGGTGACCTCACCCCGCGCCGTCCATGCCCTTTCGTCGTACTGTGTGCCTTCATCGGCATCCGGCGCCGCACGCCCCGAGATCCGACGCCACTCGCGGGTCGCATTGAGAGCCCGCGGGAAGCCAGCGAACAGGTACGTCTGCAGAAGCAGCTCCTCGATCCACTCCGGACGAACCACGCCGTTGGCGGCCACCAGCGCATTGCGCATGGCCACCTCATCGCCACCGGAAATCAGCGCACCCGTGCGAACCAGCATCGCCGTCTCACCATCCAGCTCCCGCAGGATAACGCCGTCCTCGTTCGCGTGCGTCATCGTTTTGGCCTGTCGGTCATCATGCGAACCCCGCGTGCGGCCGCGCTCACGTCGAGGCGTCCCCGGCGCTCACCACGAGATGCCCCACCCCAATCGCACTCACGCGGATCTCACCCACAACTTCGCCGCGCGTATTGCGTACCTGCCGACCGGTCAGGTCCCGCAATGCGTCGGGGAGCGGGTCGGGGAGTTCGCCAAGTGCGGCCAACAGGGCCAGGACTGCCGGATACTGCGCCCGATGTGCTCCGTCTTCCACCTTCACGGCCATCCCGATTCCCTGTTCCAGCAGCGCCAGCGTGTGCACGCCTTCCGCGCCAATCTTGCACAACACGCGGCCACCGCACGCTTCCATCAGCAACGTGTCGAATCGATCGGTGCCTCCGACGAGGAACGGCTGACCTGTCATCGCGGCCACGATTTGCGCGGGCGCCGCGTCACCACGGCGCGCGGCATGGCCGAGTCGCGCATACGACAGCGCCATGTTGGCCAGCGGCAACGCAAACACCGTGACCCCGCAGCCGTCGACGGCCACCGGGATCGCGTCTGGCGCGACGCCCGTCCACGTGCTGACCGCATCGCGGGCCGCCTGTTGGACCGGATGGGTATGGCGCTCGTACCCAACGGTGGGCCAGTGCTCCAGCACCGCCCGCGCCAGCATCGCCGTATGCTTTCCGGAACAGTTGTTGTGCAGTCGCGTCACGCGATGACCACTCTCACGCAAGATCCGCGCGCCGCGGGACGACAGTGGTTCATGCGGACCGCAGGCCAGATCGCCCTCCTCGAGGCCGATCGCGGAAAGCATCGCGCCGGCCAGCGCCACATGTTCCGGTTCGCCGCCATGCGAAGCACACGCCAGCGCCAATTCGTCAGGGCCCCATCCGAGCGCGCGAAACTGTCCGTTGTCGAGCATGGGCATGACCTGGAACGGCTTGGCACACGAGCGCCACCACGTCGTCAGCTGCGGATTGCGGGCGGCCATGCGCAGTTGCCCCTTCCAGTCGACCACGGCCGCGTGGACGCGATGTCGTGACTCAACCAGATCCCCCCGCGTGACGATCACGTCGAGCATCGTGGTCACGTCGGACGGGCCGCAGTCGACCGTGGCCGAAGGCACCTGCGAAGCGGAAGCGGCAGAGAACAACACCCGCGAAACATAACGAGGTGTCGGGGGACCTAGGTCCGTGGGGCCGTCAGGAGGATTCCACCGAGGACCAGCGCGCCACCCACCAGCGTCCCGGGACCGGGAATTTCGGCGATACCGGGCAGCAGCGCAGCCAGCAACGTCGCGCCAATGGGCTCGCCCAGCGTCGTGAGGTTCACCACGTACGCCGGCAGATGACCAAGCGCCCAGTTCATGCCGGTATGACCGAGCAACATCGGCCCGATCGCGAGACCGGCAAAGATGGCGATCTCGCGTCCCGGCTGGGGCGCGATATGCTCGCCCGTCAGGACCGCGAGCGCGACGCACACCGCGAACGCGGCGCCATACACCAGCCCGACGTACGGCCACAGCGCCAGCGTCTTCCGGATGCGTCGGCCAATGAGGTAGTACAACGCCGCCGTCACCGCGCCAACGCATGCCAGCAGATCCCCAATGAGAGCTCGGCTGGCCAGCGCACCGCCCGTGCCTTCGGAGAAATCGGCCAGGCCCACCACCAGCGCGCCGAACACGGCAATGATGATCCCGATCCATTGCGCGCGCGTGGCCCGTTCGCCCAGCCATCGCGCGCTGATCAGCGCGATGATGACCGGTTGGGTGTTGACCAATGAGACCGACGCCGCGACCGTGGTGTATCCGATCGACGCGTTCCAGCTCCAGAAATGCAACGCCAGCAGGACGCCGGCACCACAGGCCATTGCACCGTCACGACGGGAGAGTACCCGCCAGGCGCGCCAGTCGCCGCTGACCAGCAGCGCGATCGCAACGAGGATGAGCGAAAATCCCAGTCGCCAGGCGGCGATCACCAGCGCCGACGCGCCGGACAGGCGAATCAGTGGTGCCGCCAGCGAAATGCCGAGCACAGAAAAACCCAGCACCAGCCAGGGTGACCGTTCCGGGGGTCGCGGTGCCGATGCGACGGGATGAGGAGTCTCTGGGGGCAACGTCACGGCGAGGCAAGGTAACGTGCGTCGGCCACGCCTGCTGCTGCCCAAGCCACGCGCCAGACCTTATGTTGCCATTCCATGCCAACGACTGCCGCGCCACCGACGATCGCGAGAGACCGCCTGGCGGCCCTGCTACAGGCGGCGCCCCGTCAGCATGTGATGATCATCGGTGACGCCATGCTGGACGTGTATTTGCGCGGCGATGTGGATCGCATCTCCCCCGAGGCGCCGGTGCCCGTCGTGCGCGTGCGCGAGCGTCGTCTTGCCCTCGGCGGCGCGGCGAATGTGGCGCAGAATGTCTCGGCGTTGGGCGCGGGGTGCGATCTGGTCGCCGTCATCGGTGATGATGCCGCGGGGAATACCCTGCGCGCCCGTCTCGACGACGGGCGCATGGCCTCGCGCTCATTGGTCACCGTGGCGCGACCGACAACAACCAAGACCCGCGTGATGGCGCGATCGCAGCAACTGGTGCGATTCGACGAGGAAGAAGACGCGGACCTGTCGGCGCATGACGTCGAGCGCGTGCTGAGCGCCATCGCTCATGCGTTGCCGGATGCCACCGCCCTGGTGTTCGAGGACTACAACAAAGGCGTGCTCGTACCCGCCGTCATCGAAGGCGCCATCCGACTCGCGGC
This sequence comes from Gemmatimonadaceae bacterium, assembly GCA_016720905.1. Taxonomy (NCBI): domain Bacteria; kingdom Pseudomonadati; phylum Gemmatimonadota; class Gemmatimonadia; order Gemmatimonadales; family Gemmatimonadaceae; species Gemmatimonadaceae bacterium. The sequence goes on from JADKJT010000029.1 coordinate 327,787, forward strand.
GGCGCGCGGCCTGCCAATCGTTGTCGACCCGAAGTTTCGCAACTTCTTCGCGTATCGCGGCGCCACTGTGTTCAAGCCGAATCGCCGCGAACTCGAGAGCGCGCTGGGGGCCACGGTCGACCTGGAACATCCCGAAGCCTTGCCAAATACCTTCGCGCAACTCGGTGTCCAACACCTGCTGTTGACGCTGGGCGAGCGCGGGATGGCACTCATATCCGCTGATGGTGTCGTGCACCGCGTGCCGACCACCGCGCGCGAGGTGTACGATGTCGTGGGTGCTGGCGACACGGTGACGGCCTATCTCGCCACGATGCTCGCGGCGGGCGCAACGGCCGTTGAAGCGGCCATCGTGGCGAACTATGCCGCAGGGGTCGAAGTGGGGAAACTCGGTGCCGCCACCGTCTCCGCGGACGAAGTACTGGAGGCCTACGATCGCCACCTCGCGGAAGGCTGAGCGGTCGTTCAGATTGTAAGAGGTTCACCACATCCACAGCGGAGTGGTATTCGGTCCGGTAGCTCAGCCGGTTAGAGCAGGCGACTCATAATCGCTCGGTCGTGGGTTCGAGTCCCACCCGGACCATTGACGATGCGGCCGATCGCAAGGGGGTTCCGTCGTCTGGCCGGGGCCGTTAGTGTTACCATCCGCTGCCGATGACCCAAGGGTCGTGTGGCAACGGGCGCGTAGCTCAGCTGGTTAGAGCGCTGCTTTCACACAGCAGAGGTCCGGGGTTCGAGTCCCTGCGCGCCCACTTTCCCATGCGCAGACGGGGCCGGTGATCACCAGATCACCGGCCCCGTCTGGCATTTCAGGGGAAAGCCTCAGGCGGCTGCAGTCACCGTGATACGAGCCCCGGCGTGCCGCAGCCGACCAATCGTCCGCTCATCGAGCCGAGCCCGCACCACCAACGTGTCGTTGTCGGTGCGCTGCTCAAGGACTTCGCCCTCCCGATGCACTTCCGCCAGCAAACGGCCGTCCGCCATCGGAATCCTGATCTCCAGGATCGGGCGCTGCTTCCGCATCGCGTCGCGCAGCAGTGCCCGCAACGGATCGAGACCACCCGGCGCCAAGGCCGAGACGAACAACGAGTCCGGCGAGAGATTGCCGACACGGTCGCGCACCGAACTCAAGTGCTCCGCTGGGATGGCGTCCATCTTGTTCATCAGATACCGCATCGGACGCTCGGACAGGCCGAGCTCGGCGAGTACGCCATCGACGACATCGCGATGCTCCTCCCACGCCGGATGGCTGGCATCGATGACGTGCAACAGAAGGTCCGCTTCACGGGCCTCCGCCAGTGTCGCTCGAAATGACGCCACAAGATGGTGTGGCAGTTTGCGGATGAATCCGACGGTGTCGGTGAGCAGCGCGGTGTAGCCCTCACCGATATCCACCTCGCGCGTGAGCGGATCGAGTGTCGCAAACAACCGGTCTTCGACAAACACCTCGGCGTCGTTCGCCATCGCCCGCAAGACCGACGACTTGCCCGCGTTGGTATACCCAACCAACGCCACGCGGAAATGCGATTTCCGACCCTGACGCTGGATCTCCCGCGCACGCTCGACGTCGGCGAGACGCTCCTTGAGAATGCGAATACGCGCCTGGATGAGTCGTCGATCGGTCTCGAGCTGTGTTTCGCCTGGCCCCCGCATGCCGATACCGCCGCGCATCTTCTCCAAGTGCGTCCACATGCGGGTCAATCGCGGCAGCAGGTATTCCAGCTGCGCCAGTTCGACCTGCATGCGGGCTTCGCTGGACCGGGCGCGCGTGGCAAAGATGTCGAGAATCAACTCGGCGCGATCCATCACGCGCGTGCCGACAATCTCCTCGATGTTCTTGCCCTGGGCCGGCGTCAGCTCATCGTCGAAGAGGACCAGCGTCGCGTCCAACGACTGAATGAGGGCCTTGAGCTCTTCGACTTTGCCGCTGCCCAGATAGGTCGCGGGGTGCGGACGATCGAGCAATTGCGTCAGCGTGCCAACGACCACGGCGCCCGCCGTGTCCGCGAGACGCGCCAATTCCTCCAGATGCTCGTCCGCGTGTTGACGCGCAAAACTCCGCTTCGAGGGCGCGCTGACCAACACGGCGCGCTCAACGGACTGCGTCAGGGAAATAGGCTCGCGACTGATAGGACGATTCCGGTGCGTGAAGACAGAAGGACCGCTGGGCGACGGCGGACGCTATCGGCCGTTTCCGGCCATTGACGAATATCGACCGGTGCGGTCGTAAGGACGCGTGAAGTTACCCAGTGGCGTCGCCACGGCGAAATCGCCGCGCACGCGGTAGTTGATCGTACCGGCGGTGATCAACGAACGTCCGGCGGCACCCAATCCGGCATAGGTGAACTTCACGGGCAGGCGCACGATGGATGAATCGCCCTTGGGGACGACAAACCGACTGTCCAGCAGCCCGTCGCCCAGCTTGATGCTATCAACATCCACGCGATAGGTCATTGACAGGGCGTCGAGTTTGTAGCTGTTCGGATTGTACACCGACAGCACGACATCCACGCTGCCGCCCGTGAGACCGAGTCCCGTAATGACAAATTCTTTCAGGGTGACCACGGGTTCCTTGAACGCGGCGCGCCCGAGCGAAGAGCAACCGGATGCCGCCACACTCGCGAGTATCGCTCCGGCCGCCAACCACCCACGCCGCACGCGAGCGGCCCGTCGGCGAGACATCGTTTCACTCAACACAGTGCGCATCACGGTGTATCTCCGGCAACAGGTTCGTCATCGGCGGACCGCGTTCGTCGCTCCGCCCACCAGGCCAATCGTCTGGCAATGTCACGCTCAAAACCGAAGGGCCCCGGCTCGTAGAACCTGGTGCCTTCCAGTTGCTCCGGAAGATACGACTGCGGGATGTAGGCGTCCGGAACACTATGCGCGTACTGGTACCCTGCCCCATAGCCGAGTTCCTTCATGAGACCCGTCGGGGCATTCCGCAGGTGCATGGGGACTGGCAAGGCCGGTGTGGCGCGCGCAGCGTCCAACGCGGCCGACCACGCGTCATAGACGCGAGCCGACTTGGGAGCCGTCGCGAGGTACACGGCCGCCTCGGCCAACGCGAGATCACCTTCCGGCGAACCAAGCCGCTCAAACGCCTGCGCGGCCGTCATCGCCACGGCCAGTGCCTGCGGATCCGCCAAGCCAATGTCTTCGCTGGCCATGCGCACCATCCGCCGTGCGATGTATCTCGGATCTTCGCCCCCTTCGATCATTCGGGCCAGCCAGTACAATGCCCCCTGCGGGTCACTGCCACGCAGCGCCTTGTGCAGCGCGGAGATCAGATTGAAGTGCCCTTCGCCCGTCTTGTCGTAGTGGGGCACGCGACGCTGCACGGCCGCTTCAACGTGCGTCCGCTGAATTTCCGCTCCATCGTCGATCAGAGCTGCGGCGGCTTCCAGCAGCCCCAGTGTTCGACGCGCGTCACCATCCGCCTGGTCGGCCAGCACGGTGCGCGCGTCCGTCGCGATCGTGATGCGGCGTGCGCCCAATCCACGTTCGGAATCCCGCAGCGCCCGGTCAATCAGCGACTGCAGTTCCTCCACGGCAATCGGCTGCAAGACCAGAACGCGCACGCGGGACAACAAGGCCCCTGTCAGCGCAAACGACGGATTCTCGGTGGTCGCGCCGATGAGCACGACGGTTCCGGCCTCCACGTGTGGCAAGAATGCGTCCTGCTGCGCCCGATTGAATCGATGGATCTCATCGACAAAGAGGATCGTGCCGCGCCCCGTATCGCGTCGATCCTCCGCCGCGGCGACCACTTCGCGAACGCGCGCAACGCCATCACTGACCGCGCTGAACGCGACGAAGGTGGCATCGGCCGACTGCGCAAGCAGTCGCGCCAACGTGGTCTTGCCGACGCCCGGCGGCCCCCAGAACACCATTGAATCCACAATGCCGCGTGAAAGACTCTCGCGGAGCGGCATCCCCGGTCCGAGCAGGTGGTGCTGGCCGATGTATTCGTCGAGTGTACGCGGTCGAAAGCGCGACGCCAACGGTTCCGCGACACGCGACGCGAACAGCGACGATCCGTGCGACGCCCGATCACCGGCCCGTGACGATCCCCGGCTCATGTGCCCGGTTCCAGCGCGAGTCTACTCGTCAGGACCGCAAGCGCTGCCGTGAGTTCCGGGGCCGGTGCCCACGGCACATCGCCCGATCGCCACTGTGCCGTCGGCGGTGTGGCGCGCTGACGCACACCTTCGGCCTCCAATCGCGCGTGCCAAGCATCCCGCCGCGAATAGATGACCAGTTCGAGCGAGGGCATCAGCGAAAGCTGGTCGTCTGGGGTGATCAGGGTGAATTCGACCCCTCCGTATGACGCCAGCGGCCATCGCGCCCGGCCAATTGCTTCACGCACGTCCTGCAGCGCACGCAGGGCGCCGTTCCACGCCGTGCCATCCCGCGGATGCTCGATCGCGACGTCCACCACGACGTCGAGGTGCGCGGCGAGACGATGGAACAGCTCCACCGCCCGCTCGCTGTTTGCCTGGATGCGCCACAGGAACAGGCCGTCAACCCGACTGAAAAGGAACCACTCGCTTTCCCGATGAAAGCGAACCGCCACATCGCTGGATTCGTGCGTGAAGCCGGGCACCGTGATAGGCTCAGTCCCGAGCGGACGACAGCGACGCCACGTGCGCCAACAGCCATTCGCGTGAATTGTGCGAGGGTTCGGCGAGCACGGCCTCAAGCAATCGATTCAGCGTGGCGCCGATCTGCGGACCTGGACGGATCCCGGCCCGTCGCAGATCATCGCCATCGACGGCCAGATCCGCAACTTCGATGGGATCATTGAACGCCGAGCGCAGCGCACGTCGATACAGCCCTCGCACGCGCTCCGGCGGCGGGACCAGCGATGCGTCGTCACCGCCAAGACGCGAGGCGCCCCAACGCGCAGCCGCCAGGCGGACAAACGGCCCCGTGCGCAATCGACCGACCGATGCCGCCAAGCGACGCACCGCCTGCGCATCCGCACCGGCGGCGCTGCAGAGTACACGGGTGAGCGCCTCGCCTTCCGCATGCCATCTGGCCACGAGCGCACTGATCCACTGGATATCCTGATTCGAGAATCGCAGCGCGCGTAACGCCAACTCCGAAGACGGCGGTACCAGATCGCTGAGCAGCGCCGCAATGCGCAGTACGCGACGCTGCGGTCGCGCAAAGGGACCGGGTATCGGCAGGCAGTCGAGGCTGTCGAGAACGCGCTCCGTCACAGTCGCCAATGCCGGCACCACGGCCGCGAATGCCCCCGAGTCGCGCCACCGGCGAAAGGCCGTGGACGGACGCAGCACCTGGTCCATCGTCTTCTCAATCTCCTGCTTCACGCGCTCCGGTGACAGCCGCGACAGAAACGGCGCGCTGTCGACGATCGCGTGCCAGGTCGACGCATCCAGCGCAAAATCAAATCGGGAGGCAAACCGAATGGCGCGCAGGGCTCGCAACCGATCCTCCGCCATCCGCGCATTGGGTTCCCCCACGGCGCGCACGATGCCCAGCGCCAGATCGTCACGGCCCTTGTACGGATCGTGCAACCGTCCGGCGATGGGATCAAAGGCGATGGCATTGATCGTGAAATCGCGACGCGCCAGGTCCTCGTCGAGCGAGGCACCGAATTCCACCACCGCGTGCCGCCCGTCATGCTGCACGTCGCGACGAAAGGTGGTCACTTCGTGCATCAGCCCGGCACGATCCAGCACACCCACCGTGCCGAACTCGATCCCCACCGGAATCGTGCGCTCGCACAGGCGACGGACCTGCGGTGGCGTAGCCGAGGTGGCAAGGTCCCAATCGAGGTGGGCGTGACCCAGCAGGGCGTCTCGCACGGCGCCGCCCACGCACCACGCATCGAACCCTGCCCGTCGCAACGTGCGCACAATGTCCAACACGGCGTCCGGCGGCCGGATTGCCGGGTGTCGCGCGCTCATTGGGCCATCAGCCGCAGAGGACGCTTCCACCATTGACGTTCAGCACCTCTCCGGTCACATGGCGCGCCAACGCGCTGGCCAGAAAGAGAATCGGTCCGGCGATATCGGCCGGCGACGCGACGCGTCCAAGTGGAATGGCGGACTCGATGCGCGCGCGCCCATCATTGGCGAACGGTCGCTCGACTGCTTCGGTGTCAACCCAACCCGGCGCCACGCAATTGACGGTGATGTCGCGGGGGCCGAGCTCGACCGCCAGGGACTTCACGAAGGAAATCATGGCGCCTTTGGTGGCGGCATAATCGGCATGGCCGGCTTCACCCCGTTGCCCCGCCGTGCTGGACACGAAGATCAAACGACCGCCGGACGACATGACCCGGGAGACGGCCCCCGCGCCAAAGAACATCCCGTCGAGATTGATCGCGAGCGTATCACGCCACTGTGCATCTGACAACGTATCCACATTCACGGGATTGGGCGGCCAAACGCCAGAATTACCAACATAGATGTCGAGACCACCAAACTCGGCATTCCCCCTGTCGACGAATCGCTCGTTGGCTTGAGAAGTCGAGAGGTCTCCCTGAAAAGCGAATGCCCGAACACCAAGTGACTCCAAATCACCTACCACGCGCTCGGCCTCATCCGTTCGGGATCGATAGGCGATGCCGACGTCAGCACCGGCACGAGCCAGAAGGATCGCGGTGGATTTGCCAATGCCCCGCGACCCTCCGGTAACCAGCGCATGTCTTCCTTTTAACGAGATCATCAGGCCGCTCTCTTAAGAATGTACGTGACCAGGTGCATGCTAAACTCTGTACCCAAATCAGCTTCTGACAAGACCATCACAGCGTTTGTTCGATCGCATCGCAGATTGCGTGCTGAATGCACAAATGCAGTTCTTGTGCCCTGTCCGTTCGAGTAGTTGGTATGACGATCGAATGATCCGCCAGGGCTCGCAGGGCACCACCATCCCGCGCTGAGAGGGCGAGAATCGGTATGCCCTTGGCGCGAGCAGCTTCCGCGGCGCGCAGCACATTCGGCGAGTTTCCACTGGTCGAGTGGATGATGAGCAGATCGCCCGGCTTGGCGAGCGCTTCGATCTGGCGAGAAAAAATGTGATCAAATCCAAAATCGTTACCGACCGCCGTGAGAAGTGACGTGTCGGTGGTGAGGGCGATCGCCGGATACGCCCGACGGTTTCGCATGTAGCGCACCACGTACTCCGTGGCCATGTGTTGCGCATCGGCCGCCGAGCCCCCATTGCCGCAGAACAGGAGGGTCCCACCACCCTGTACCGTCTTTCTGACCATCCCAAGTGCCGTGTCGATCGCGCCGGCAAGCTCCCTCGCCGAACGCTGGGCCGTATCCGCCAACTCAAGAAGGGCGGCAGTTGGCGAGGTCGTGGACGGATTGGTTGTCATCAGCAGCTCAAGGTGGTTGCAAATAGAGATGCGCTCACAGAATCAGCAGGCCAGCTATCCACCAAACAGGCGCTTCATGCGTCCCAGGAACCCCGGTCGCAGCGGCGGAACGGGGATTGGATCGTCGTCACCCAGAATCAATTCCGCGTTGTGGCGAGTCAGCAGGTCTACCTGCTCCTCGCCGCCACGCTCCATGAGCCAGTCGCGGGCCGTTCCGAGCGAGCGATGGTCACCGTGGTTGTCCGACGCGAGGATATCGATCAATCCATCAGCCAGCATCGCCCGGGCCAGATCTGCCGGCACGCCCCGTCCCATGAGCACCGAGGCGTCGGTCTGAATCACCACCCCCAGCGACCGCCATTCCCGCACCGCGTCCAGCGTACACCCAAAGTAACGCTCGGGATGTGCGAGGACCGGCGTACGACCGCTGCGAGCGATCCGACGCAGTTCGGCCGTCGCGCCCCGAGGCAGTCCTCCTCGAGTGAATTCCACCAGCAGCGCGCGCGATCCTCCCAGTGTCAATTCCATGTTGGAGAGATCGGCCCCCGGCGCGTCCAGCATGATCTCCCAACCCAGACGCAACTCGGGAATCTGCGGAGCGACCGCGCGCAGCGCGTGCAGGATCTCCAGATGCCGCGCGTACGGAGCGGTGGCAACCTGCGACGCATTCAGATGCGGAGTGCAGACCAGCACCGTCACTCCATCGGCCGCGAACTGTTCGAGCACGGGGACGGAAACCTCGATGGACGGGGAACCGTCATCCACCCCAGGCAAAAGATGCGAATGAATGTCGATCACGGCTTACGCATCACTCGTGTGCGGCAGGGCCGAGATCCGCTGCATGGCGCGTGCCGCACGTGACTCGATTTGGTCCGGCGTATCCGCTGCCACTTCGAACGCGTAAGTCACCAAGGCATCAACCGCCAACAGGTCCAACGCGGTCACGCGCTCCGTGGAACCGGACCGCAGCAGCGCCGACAATCGTTGCTCACCGGCAGCCATGCAGGCGTCAGACACCCGTGACTGCGGCCAATCCAGATATGGCATCAGCAACTCGGTCAGGCGGGCTACCAGCGCCGGAGGCGGCGCCGGCTGCAACGCGGCCAACCACGTTCCGACCGTCGCCTCACCGCGCTCGGCGTGCGATGACGCATCGAGACGGCGTGCGTCCCCAGACATGGACCTCAGCCGCCGGCGGACAGACGCGAAACGACGTCCAATCCGGCTGACAGCGCCACATCAATGTGCGCCGCGTCGATTCCCGCCTGCGCCATGTGCGCCTTTCCGCCGCCACGTCCACCGACGGTTGCCGCGACGTCACGCACAATGACATCCGCGCGTAGTCCGCGTTCGCGTACGTCATCCGTCGCCACCGCCAGCAGGGCCCCTTTGCCATCAGCCAACGCCGCGCCAAGCAGCGCAACGCCACTGCCCAAGGCTTCACGCACCGCGTCACCAAGCGCCTGAAGCGATTTCACATCATCCACTTCAACGCGGGCAACCACTGCCCGGGTGCCGTTGACGGCCACGGCGGTAGCGACCAACTGATGGGCCACGCCCCCGCCGGCCTCCGCTCCGCTGCGCATCGCATCGCCGAGCTTCTTCTCCAGCATCTTCCGTTCATCGATCAGGGCGTCCAGCTTGCGCTCGATTTGGTCTGCGCCACTGGTCGTCCCCGCCATGGGGACCTTCAATCGATTTGCGACCAACAACAGGGCGCGCTCTCGGTCGGTGAGGAACTGAAACGCGCGCGGACCGGTCACGGCTTCAATACGGCGCACGCCAGCCGCCACACCGACTTCGGCGACAATGCGCAGCAGCCCGATCTCAGCCGTATTGCGCACGTGAGTGCCACCGCACAGTTCGGTCGACCACGAGGGGATGTCGACGACCCGAACCACGTCGCCGTACTTCTCGCCGAAGAGCGCCATCGCGCCGTTCGCCACGGCGTTCACGTACGATTCCTCCCGGGTGTTCACCGCGGCGGCGCTCCAGATGCCCGCATTGACCTCGGCCTCAACCGCCGCCAGCTGATCAGGCGTCAGCGGACCACTGTGCGTGAAGTCAAATCGCAGGCGATCGGGATCGACGAGCGATCCCGCTTGATGCACATGATCACCCAACGCATGACGCAGCGCCGCGTGCAGCAGGTGCGTGGCCGTGTGGTGGCGTTCCGTATCATGCCGCCGCGCGCGCGGAACCCGCGCCGTTGCGGGTCCAAACGTGATTTCGCCCGTCGCCGTGCCAATGGCGGCAATGCGTCCGTCGAACTTCTTCACGTCGATCACATCCACACTCCAGCCGGGGCCGGCGATTGTGCCGCGATCCGACACTTGCCCACCGGACTCCGCATAGAACGGCGAGTCACGCAGCATCACCGCCACGCGCCCATCGGCGAGTGTCTGAACCGCGGTAACCACCGTGTCAACGTCGATCTGCTCATAGCCGACGAATCGTCCCAGCGATGCCGCGTGCTGCGCGTCGTGCGTCCACTGCGTGGGATCCGCGAACTCGTCGGCACTCACCGTCAACTGTCGGGTTTTGCGCTCATCCTGCGACTGCTTGCGTTGTGCCGCGAGCGAGTGCTCAAACCCGGCAATGTCCACCAGGTAGCCGCGCTCGCGCGCCATCAGTTCCGTCAGGTCAATCGGGAATCCAAAGGTGTCGTACAAGCGGAACGCATCGTCGCCGGACAGCGTGCCGCGCAGCGCGGTCGATCCCTGCGTCGAGCCCGTGGGCGCGAGTTCATCGAAGCGATGCATGCCGGCGTCGATCGTCGCCAGGAAACGCTCCTCTTCCGCGCGGGTCGTTTCCACGATGTGTTTCCGGCGCTGCTGCAACTCGGGAAATATGTCGCGCATGGTGTCAATCAACACGTCGACCACATGCACCAACGTCGGCTCTCGCCGCCCCAGCAACCACGCATGCCGCACCGCGCGGCGCAGGATACGACGCAGCACATACCCACGGCCGTCGTTGCTGGGGAAGACGCCGTCGGCAAGCAGAAACGCCACGGCGCGCGCATGATCGGCGAGCACCCGGAAGGACGCCGGGTCAATCTCGCGACCGTCCTTGCCAACCGCGGTGCCCAGCCCCACCCCCGGGCGATAGGGGTAGTTGATGCCAACCACCTCTTCGACCTTGGCAATCAGCGGACGAAACAGATCGGTGTGGAAGTTGTTGGTGACGCCCTGCAGGACGGCCGCGATGCGCTCCAGTCCTGCACCCGTGTCCACCGACGGCTTGGGCAGCGGCACCAGCGTGCCGTCCGTCTGCCGATCGAACTGCATGAACACCAGGTTCCAGATTTCGAGGAAACGACCGGCCTCCGCACCCTCAACGAACGCGTCGAGCGAGTAGTCCTCGAGGTCCGTGCGCGTCCACTCGCCGGACGCATCCTTCGGAAACGCCCAGTCCGGCGCCATCTTCGCAAGATCCACATAGATCTCGGTGCATGGTCCGCACGGTCCGGTATCGGCCATCTGCCAGAAGTTGTCCTTCGTACCCAGTCCGTAAATGCGACTGTCCGGAACGCCGGCAATGTCCTTCCAGAGTTGTCGCGCCTCATCGTCTTCATGGAAGACCGTCACCCGAAGGTGCTCGCGCGGAATCTTCAACTCCTCGGTCACGAACTCCCAGGCGAAACGAATCGCGTCCGGCTTGAAATAGTCGCCGAACGAGAAGTTTCCGAGCATCTCGAAGAACGTGTGGTGCCGCGCGGTGTGGCCGACCTGCTCAAGGTCATTGTGCTTGCCGCCGGCGCGCACGCACTTCTGGGAGGTGGTTGCCCGCCGCTTTCCGTCGGGTGGCTCCTCCATACCCAGAAAGACCTTTTTGAACTGAACCATCCCTGCGTTCACAAACAGCAGAGTGGGATCGTCCTGCGGCACGAGGGTTGAACTCGGGCGGACGGCGTGGCCATGCTTTTCGAAGAAGGCCAGGAATCGGGTGCGAATTTCGGACGCGAGCATAGGCGCGGAAATATAGGCAGGCCAGCACGCTACGTCGCGGTCGAGCGGCGTCAGCCGCGTTCCATCTCCGACAGGATCGTGCGGATGACCGTGCCCGAAAAGCCGCGACGCTGGAGAAACCCCGTCAGTCGCCGCCGGGCCACCGCCCCCTCCAGCAGTTTGAGCGAGCGCCATCGCCTCGTCGCCTGCGCGCGGCAGGCCGCCACCTCGTCGAATCCATCCTGTTCTATCGCGTCGGCAATGGCCCTATCGGTCCCCCGGGCATCCACCCCCTTTCGACGGAGCGTCTGTCGGATGCGGGCCGGGGCTTCGCCACGCCGCAGCCTCGCCTCAGCCTCGGCGCGTGCGACATCGCGGTCGGAGAGCACCCCGCTCGCTTCAAGGCGATCGAGCGCAGCGGTTACCAGACGACTATCGGGCTCAACCCGGCGCAGGCGTAGTTCAAGCTCCCGCCGAGTCCGCCGACCACGGGCCAGTGAATTGAGTGCCCGGTCAATCAGAGCGGTAATGGCCGAGGCCTGGAGAAGTCGTTCCAGACGAGGGGCGTCCAGCACAGCGCCGACTCTGGTCGCCCCGCAGTCTGCCAGTGCATCGACGCCCACGACGCATTTCTGCCCGGTCGAGAGCATGACCAGATAGCGGCCGGCGCGACGTGGCGACTCGCGCAGTTCTCGAACAGTGACGGGTTCGACCGCCGCCGAGCCATTGCCAGAAATCGGGTCTGACCCGGACGGAAAAAGAGCCGAGGGGCTACTCACAATGAGCCGTGGTGATCCGGGCACCACTTCCCACCGCGAGCGACCCCTCGGCCCTCACAAGTGCGCATAATGATCGTCGCGCGACTCGTTATTCCTCCGGCTCCTCAGCGGGTGCAACGGTCTCCGCCACCTTGATGCCGAGGACCGCCTTCACCTTTTCCTCGATTTCAGCCATGAGCGCCGGATTGTCCTTCAGGAACATTTTGGCGTTCTCACGGCCCTGGCCGATACGCTGGGTTCCGTAGCTGTACCACGCGCCCGCCTTGTCGATGATTCCGCTCTCGGAACCGATGTCGACGAGCAGCGAGGCATGGCTGATGCCTTCCGCGTACATGATGTCGAACTCGGCCTGCTTGAACGGCGGCGCGACCTTGTTCTTGACCACCTTCACGCGAACGTGCGAACCGATGACCTCTTCTTTTTCCTTGACCGGTCCGATGCGGCGAATGTCCAGGCGCACCGACGCATAGAATTTGAGCGCCTTGCCGCCGGTCGTGGTCTCGGGATTCCCGAACATGACACCGATCTTTTCGCGCAACTGATTGATGAAGATGACCGAGACCTTCGAGCGAGCAATCGCGCCCGTGAGCTTGCGCAACGCCTGACTCATCAGGCGCGCCTGCAGGCCCACGTGCGAATCGCCCATATCGCCTTCGATTTCCGCTTTCGGCACCAGCGCCGCCACCGAGTCGATGACGATGAGATCCACCGCGCCCGATCGGACGAGAATCTCGCAGATCTCCAGCGCCTGCTCGCCGGTGTCAGGCTGCGAGATCAACAGGTTTTCGACGTCGACGCCCAGCTTCTTGCAGTACTCGGTGTCCAGCGCGTGCTCCGCGTCGATGTATGCCGCGACCCCGCCCTGCTTCTGGGCATTCGCAACCACATGCAAGCACAGCGTTGTCTTGCCGCTGGACTCGGGTCCGTAGATCTCCGTGACGCGACCGCGCGGAATGCCGCCGACACCGATCGCCGCATCGAGATTGATTGCACCAGTCGGAATCGATTCGACGCGAACTTTCGAATCGGTGCCGAGTCGCATGATCGAACCCTTGCCGCAGCTCTTTTCGATCTGCGCGACTGCGAGCGCCAGGGCCTTGCGCTTGTCGTCTGTCATCACTGAGCCTGCCATGGGAAACCGCCGTCGTGAGAGGTGAAGCTGCCATGCCCTGGCTCGCGAGAATCTACCGGAAGCGCTCGCAGGACCAAGACCCGAATAAAGTACGAAGATGCATCGATGTGGACAACTGTGAATTTCATGGCGTTCCAATTAGTGGAAATGCGTTTGGGATGTGGCGAACCCGGACCTGACTGCCCGAAATCAGGACACCCACGACGTCAAAACGGTAGGTAAGGTCTGGGGCGCCGAATCGGTCGACCCACACCCTGGCTGACCGCCCAAGCTCCCGCTGCTTTCGGTGATGCACCGCCTCCACCGGGGAGCCGAATGCGGCTCCCTGGCGTGCCTTGACCTCGACGAAAGCCACTTCGTCGCCCCGACGCATGATGAGATCGACGTCGCGGTGACCACTTCGGAAGCGATGGACGAGCACCACCCACCCATCTCGACGCATCCAGCGCGCGGCCACGCGCTCACCCTGAAGACCCAGTGCCTGTCGTTGTTTGGTCATGCGCCACGATACCGACGTTCCGCCGATCTGCTTCACCGAATTGCGGCACCGCTGGTCATCGCAATGCGCGACGCCCATCTTCCGCGCATTCCGCGGCGATTTCCTTTCCCTCGTCAGCTCATGCCACGACCATCGCTTCCCGGTACGATTGCGGCAGGCCTTCTCCTCGCCGCGACGAGCTACGTGTCGTTTCGTCCGGTCGGGCCAGCACCCGCACTCGGGCCGTTTCTTGATCCCGCCAACGGCGTATGGAGCGCGACCTCTTCCGCCGACCTCCCCGCCGACGCCTCGGCAACCGTTCCCGGACTTGGTGCCGAAACGCGCGTCGTCTATGATGACCGCGCAGTGCCACACATCTTTGCGAATTCCGTGCGCGACGCCTATCGCGCGCTGGGCTTCGTGGTGGCGCGTGACCGCCTGTTTCAGCTGGAGCTTTCGGCGCGAGCGGGCGGCGGCACACTCACCGAACTGGTCGGCGCCCGGGCGCTCGAGACTGACCGAGACACGCGCGCCAGCGGGATGCCCGCCTCAGCCGAAGAACGTCTGGCACGATTCGACACCACGGGTTCCGCGTGGAAGTTGGCCACGGCGTACGTCGACGGCGTGAACGCGTACCTCGCCACGCTCGCGCAGCGCGATTATCCCATCGAATACAAGCTCCTCGGCCGATCGCCGAAGCGCATGGACGTGGTGGACATCCTGCACCTGCTCAATCGAATGGGCGCCACCCTGGCCACGTCCAGCGACGAGCTCACCCATCTGGAAGCCAGCGCACGCGTGGGGCGCGCAGCTGCCGACGCACTTTTCCCGGCGCATTCGCCGATCGTTGAACCGATCCAACCCAACGGAGCCCATGCGCCCCGCTTCGATGCCACGGTCATCCCGGCGCCCAGCGCTCCGGATCCGAATGCGGTGTCCGTGCTTCGCGCGTCCCCTGCTCGCGCATTCGCGCGGCTCATGGCGTACGCACCGTTGCGCGTCGAGGATGCAATCGGCAGCAACAATTGGGCGGTCGGGCCGGCCCGCAGTGCCTCACACCACGCGCTGCTGGCCGGCGACCCGCATCTGGAATTGACGCTGCCGAGCATCTGGTACGAGTCCCACCTTGTGGTGCGCGACACGCTGGACGTGTATGGCGTCACCATTCCCGGCGCGCCGGGCATCATCATCGGCTTCACGCCGGCGGTCGCGTGGACGTTCACGAATACGGGCGCCGACGTCATGGACTATTACGCCGAAACCGTCGACGTCGCCGAGTCACCCACACGATATCAGATTGACGGCGACTGGCGCTCGCTCACATTGCGCGTTGAGACGTATCGCGATCCGAGTGGTCGCGTCATCGGCACTGACACGCTCCGCTTCACACATCGCGGGCCCATGCGCCGAGTGGGGGGGAAGTGGATCTCCGTGCGCTGGACGGTGCTGGAATCCATGCGCGTGCTGGAAGGCTTTGATGCCGCCTCCCGCGCGTCTACGTCCGACGCGATGCTCGATGCCATGGCGTCGCTGTATGAGGCACCGGCGCAGAACATGTTGAGCGCCGACACGGCGGGAACGATTGGAATTCGCTCGACGGGTCGCTATCCGCTGCGGCCCACTGACGGACGCGGCGATGTGCTGCGTGACGGTCGGCTCAGCGCGAACGACTGGACGGGCTACTGGCCGGTGAAGGACTATCCGCAGTCGATTCGGCCCGCACAGGGCTATCTCGCGTCGGCCAACCAGGAGCCCATCGACCCGCGGGTGCAACCGCGCTACTTCGGCGCGAATTGGGAACGTCCGTGGCGCGCCATGCAAATCAACAAGCGGCTGCGGTCGGATTCGGCGGTGACACCAGACGCCATGCGACAGTTGCAGAGCGATCCGGGCAGCGCACGCGCCGATCTGTTCGTGCCCGCATTCCTGAACGCCGCGCGTGCATCCTCCGGCGACGCCGGCACGTCGCGTGCGGCGACCCTGCTGGCCGAATGGGACCGTCGCTATACCCGTGACAATCGGCGGGCCGTGCTGTTTGAGGAAATGATGCGACAGTTGTCGCTGCGACTGTGGGATGAGCTCCGAACGGACAGCACGGACAATCCCAGTCCCACCGACATGATGACGGCCACGTTGCTGCGCGACTCGACCTCCGCCTGGTGGGACGACAAGGCCACATCAGTGGTGGAGCGGCGCGACGTACTGCTGCGAGCGGTGATGTCCACGGCACTCGATTCGGTCATCGCCCGGCGAGGCCAACCAACTGATGATCGGTGGCGATGGGATCAGGTCCGATTTGCGAACATCTATCACCTGCTCCGACTGCCGGCATTTTCGCGACGCGACATCCCCGTGCAAGGCGGATCGGCCACCATCTGGCCTTCAACCGGCGATGGTCGCCACGGGCCAAGTTGGCGCATGGTGGTAGAGTTGTCCTCACCCCGACGCGCGTGGGCCACATATCCCGGTGGGCAATCCGGCAATCCACTCAGCTCGCGTTACGATGATCGGTTGAAGTCGTGGCGTGACGGTACCCTCGACACCCTGCGGCTTCCAACCGCCTTGGACCAATTGCCCGCCGCGCAGCAGCGCGCCCGCCTCGTGCTCTCTCCGAGTGGAGGCACCCACTGATGCGGTATCTCGGTCTGCTGGTACTCTCGCCGTTGATGATCGCCGGCACTTGGTTTGCCGGGTGGATCGCCGTGCCCGTGCTGGCCGCGGCCTATGCACTCACCCTTCGCGACGCCCGTGTGACACGGGAGGCGGGGGCGGCGGCGATGCTCGCCTGGCTGGTGCTGCTGTTTCGACTGAAGCTCCAGCAGCCATCGTTCGCGACACTGCTCGATCAACTGGGCCAGATCTTTCCGGTGCCGGGAGTGGCCGTGGCAGCGCTGGCGCTAGTGCTGGCCGTGGTGCTGGCCGCCAGTGCCGCTCGGCTGGTTATCGGCATTGTTGGCGTGCGCGACCCGGTGGTGCCGGCCGCGTAGGCGATCTGCGTGACGCGAGCATGCTGGCGGCGCGTCACGCTCCGTTCGCTGAACGCACCGCCAGCATCGCCGACGGATCATCGCTGATGATGCCGTTCACGCCCTTCTTCCACAGGCGCAGTGCGTATGCCGGATCATTGATCGTCCACACGTGCGTAACGGTGCGCGACGCGCGCAACGAACGCACCAGTGCGCCGATGGGCACCGGGATCCCCTTGTGTGACGGGGGAATGCACAGCGCGTCGAACGACGGCGTATGCGACCGTCCCAGCAGTGCGCCCGGGATGGCGCGCGCCACCTCAGCATGCTGGCCCCAATGGCGAAACCCTCGCCGCGCAACGGAGCCACCGATTCCGCCGAGAAGCCGGCGACGATCACGCGGTGCGCCAGCCCATGTCGCCGGATGGCGGCACGCAGGGGCTCTGCGGCCATCGGCGTCTTCAATTCGACAATGAGCGCCAGCTCCCGGGGGAGTGACTCGACCACGTCATCGAATGACGGAATCGTGGCGCCCCGACCACGCAAGGGGTATGACCGCCCACCATCGCGAGTGAAACGATAGCCCGCATCGATGCGACGGAGGTCGGACAGGGTGCGCTGCGCCACCGGTCCGGTCTCATCGGTGGTGCGCTCAAGCGTCGGGTCGTGAATGACCACCAAATGCCCATCGCTGGACACGTGCAGATCGAACTCCAGCGCATCGACGCCCAGCGCGACGGCTTCGCCGAGCGACGGCAGCGTATCCTCAGGCGCATGCGCCCGATTTCCACGATGGCCGATGACTGGCCGTGCGAGCGGGTCAAGGAGGATCATGAGGAAACATAATACGACGGGGTGGCACGTCCTCTGACGTACCACCCCATCGCCTGCATCACACCACGCCGAACCTCACATCACCCGCCGTCCCGCGCGCGGGGAACGGATCAGAACGAATACTGCAGGCGGGACATGATCATCCGCCCGATCTCCGGCGCGCCCGGGAAAGTGCGCACACGGTTGTCAAACAGATTCGTGGCGCTGAGCGACCACATCAACTTCTGCGCCCCGATGTCGAAGCGCTTGGTGAACTGCGCGTCAAACGTGAACGCCTCCGGCACGTTCTCGTAACAGAATGTGGACGCGGCCGCCGGGCACTTGTTGTACCCCGTGGTCCCATTGGCCACCGTGCCTGCGCCAGGCTGCCCCGCGGCCAGCGCAAATGCGGTGTTCGTGGCGTAGACGCCCGAGTTCACCGGATACGCCTCGTTGTAGCGAGAGCGAAGCTCGAAGCCCACCCCGTTGCCTTCGTTGCGGTAGCGCGCGCCAAGTGAGCCACGCGACTGCGGCGAGTTGGCCATGAACGGGATGCCGCCGATAACGATGTCATTCCAGACATTCTGGTTCTGGTAGGAGATCGCCGCATCAAACGTCAGGCGATCCGTGGCAACCACATCCATCGCCAGGTCGACACCCTTCACCCACAGCTTCTTGTTGACCTTCTGGTAGGTCGCGTAGATGGCGGTGGGCGAGGTGTTCGGATCGTTGAAGGTGACAACCCCGAGTGGCGCCGGCGCGAGACTTGTGGTGAGGGCATTGGCGATGCCGCCCACCAGCGCGTTGATCTGCGCCGATGTCAATCCGAGCGCCGCCAAGTTCGGTCCGAGGTTTTCACCGAGGCGTCCACCGATATAACCACCCAACTGCGTCGGATTTCCAAACCAGACGTTGGGCGTGGCCAAGGCTGCCGTGGTGGCGACGTCGCCGCGATCCTGTCCCCAGAAGGAGATGTCATACCGGAACTTGTCGTTGACAATGCCTTTGTACCCCAGCTCGTACGTCTGATTGTACGACGCCGAGAGCGGTTCGATATCCGGCACCTGACTGGTGGTCAGCGGGGTGGTCGCCGAAGAGATGAACGACACGCGGGTGGCAATGTCCGCGTTGGTCGGTGTCCGCGTTCCCAGGTAGTTGATCGCACTGGCGGCGAACTGCGTGGCGAACGACGCCGGCACACCGTTGGACTGCAGCGCGCCCGCAATGGCGGCCGTGAGCGCGGTCGCGTTGCCCTGCACCAATCCCGGGAATGCACTGGCCGCACTGGCCCCCACAAACCCGCCCGCGCCCGTGAACCGCGACTTCATGCAGTACGCACCAAACGCGCTGTTGCTGCTGCAGGTCTGGTTGAACTGGAATCCCTTCTTGGGGGGATTGCCGCGGGCCTTCAGGTCGAAGCCCGAACCACCGATGTTCGGCGAGCTGATGAGATCGAGGAAGAACGAGAAGTTGGCCGGCGTGGAGAACGCGCGGTTGTACGTCGCGCGGATATTCTGATTTTCCGTCGGCTTGAAGATCAACGCCGCGCGCGGCGAGAAGAAGTTGCCTTCGACGACGTTGTTCTGGTCCACACGGGCGGCCAGCAGCACCTCGAACTTGTTGATGGGCTTGGTGCTCGACTGCACGTAGTAGCCGAACTCCGACATCTGATCGACGTCTTCGTTGCCGCCGTTGATGGTGCCGCCGCTGCGTGGATCGGTCTTGATGTAGTCCACGCCATACGTGAACTTCTGCTTGGTGCCCACGTCGAATCCATGCTGCGCCTGCAGCGCATAGACACGGGACTTGTCAACGATGGGTTGGCCGGAGCGCAACAGGTACGTGCCCTTGTCCGACGACGACGTGTCGTTGCCGGCGTTGTTCAGGTTGGCAAACGCCTGCGCGAAGAACCGGTTCCAGCGGAATCGCTGCTGCAGACTGGTGTAGGTCCAGTTCTTGATTTGCGACGTGCCATTCGCGCCCGTCAGCTCCATCCCGCTGCCGATCTTGGTAAAGCCCACCGTGGTGATCGCTTCGACGCCTTCGCGCGGACGCACATCAACGCGCGCCTCGCTGGTGAACCGCTGGAGGTCGAAATCGCGCTGGTTGACCTGACCGCGCCGCGACGCCGGAACGCTGGTGCTGGTCGGAAACGTCTTGGGCTCTGATGGATCGTTGTACTCCCAATCGCGGCCCTGCATGTACTCACCCGAGATCTTGTACGCCAGCTTGTCGTTCACCTTGCCGGCATGACGCACACCCGTGCGGATGACCGAGCGCTCGCCGCCGTCGACGCTGAGCGTGGTGCCCTGCGAATTGAACGGCGACTTGGTGATGACATGCAACACGCCCGCCGAGCTGTTCGGTCCGTACAGGGCCGATGCCGGACCAAGGAGCACTTCCATGCGGTCGATGTCTTCGTTGGTGCCCGTGAACAAAAACGGGACATTGACGCGAAGGGGACGGCACGCCGGCGAACCGGTAGTCCTGCAGCATCAGCATGGAACCGCTGAATGCGTTGTTGAATCCGCGGGCGACAATGTTCGACTGCGCAATGCCGCCCTTGCTGATGTCGATGCCGGGGACGCCGCGCAGATGATCGGCCACGGTCACAGCCGGCCGCTCTTCAATCTTCTCCGACGTCACCACCGAAATTTGCGCCGGTGCATCGAGTGCCTTTTCAGGGCGGGCACTGCGATTCGCCGTCACCACCGTTTCATTCAACTGGGCGGCGCGCGCATTCATCCCGATGTTGATTGTCGTGCCCGGCCGAGCGCCCGTGATGGTCTTGGGTTCGAACCCCAACCGCCGGGCAACGATCGTGTAGGACCCGTCGGGCAGGTTGACCAAGCGGTACGTGCCGTCCGCGCCCGAAATCGCGCCGTAAGTTTGGGCACCAATGGCGCGCACCTCGGCGTTTTCGATAGGAGCGCCCGACGCGGCGTCGGTGACCTTGCCCGTGATGGTTCCGGTCTGTGCAGCCAATGGCGCGCCAGGCAACAGAAGCGCGGCGAGCGCGAGAGATGCGGTATTAAGCAATCGTCTGACCCGTATCGGGGACATCTGATACCTCGGGAGGGTGGAAGAGGTACGTCGCGCTATCCGGTGGCTCACGGAGTGCAAGCAGGCCGAAATGGTGGGGATGCCTCTATGTTGGCCGGAGCACCTGAAGACGTCAATACGTCAGGTCGGTCAATTGTTGCCGCAGATGCGGTCGAGATCCTGCATTCCCACCAGCACTTCGCGGGGTCGAGCGCCGCCCTCGGACGGCGAAAGGACGCCCGCCTCTTCCAGCTGGTCGATGATGCGCGCGGCCCGACCGTACCCGACCTTCAGGCGACGCTGCAGCAGGGAGGTCGAACCCTGACGGTGCTGGATAACCACTTCCGCCGCTTCGCGGAAGCGCGCGTCGCGCTCTCCTCCCGCGTCATCACTGCCGTCATCATCGTTCCCGGCAGCCTTGGCTTCCAGCGCCCGGACGGTTTCCAGAATGTCGGGCTCCACTACACCAATCGTCGCCCCTTCTTGTCCGGAATCGCGCCGCGCCGCCGCGCTGCCATACCAATGCAGCAGTCGCTCCGTGTCTTCACTCGACAGAAAGGCCCCCTGCAATCGCGCCGCTTCGGATTTTCCCGGCGGGATGAACAGCATGTCACCGTTCCCCAGCAAGGATTCGGCACCCGACCCATCGATGATGGTGCGACTGTCAATCTGGGACGCCACCCGGAAGGCGATCCGACAAGGGAAGTTCGCCTTGATCAGGCCGGTAATCACGTTCACGCTGGGACGCTGCGTGGCGAGAATGAGGTGAATGCCGATGGCTCGCGCCTTCTGGGCCAGCATCGCGATCGGCGTCTCCACCTCGCCCTGCACCGTCATCATGAGGTCGGCCATTTCATCGATCACCACCACGATGTACGGCAGAGTGCCACCGGAATACGTCCGATCTTCAAACGCCACATCGGGTGCCTTCGGACGGTGCAATCCCGGCCCCTCGCCGGCCGCGTGCTGCTGGACGCGCTTGTTGAACTCCTGCAGGTTGCGGCAGGCGTTCGCTTCCAACAATCGATAGCGGTCCTGCATTTCCATCACTGCCCACTTCAACACCGTGGCGGCGTCACGGTTGTCGGTGATCACCTTGTGACGCAAATGCGGCAGCGTGTTGTAGACACTCAATTCCACCATCTTTGGATCGACCATCAGGAAACGCAGCGTCTTGGGCGTGTGTCGATAGGCGAGGCTGGTAATGATCGTGTTGACGCAGACCGATTTGCCCGAGCCGGTGGCACCGGCAATCAGCAGGTGCGGCATCTTTGCCAGGTCGGCCACAACGGGTCGCCCCTCGAGGTCCTTTCCGAGTGCGATGGGGAGGGCCGCGCGCGCCTGCTTGAACTCCGGCGATTCGAGGACCTCGCGCAGCACCACCATTTCAGGCGACGGGTTCGGGACTTCCACACCGACCGCGCCGCGACCAGGAATCGGCGCGACAATACGAATGCTTGGTGCGCGGAGCGCTAGGGCGAGATCGTCCGCCAAGGCCGCGATCTGACGCACCTTCACACCCGCGGCCGGCTCAATTTCGAATTGCGTCACGGTGGGTCCGGTGGTTCGACCCACCAGTTCTCCTTCAACCTTGAACGTGCGCAGCGTCGCCATGAGCTTGTCGCCAGCGAGGTCCAGCTCTCGTCGCCCAGCGTCGGGATTTCGCGACGGCGCGGCAGCCAACAGGTCCGTCGGGGGCAGTTCATCACTGAACGTCGAACCGTCGACGCCGCCGTCCAGTGCCCCATCCAGGGCCAGCTCGCGATTGCCCTCGCCCTTGCCCTTGGACCGCTTCCGATCGGCCGGTTCCTTGGGCGGTGCGAACGAAGAGTCCGAAGACGGGCGAACTCCCTGGCCAAGCACATCACGCAGGTGCCGTGGATCGATCGCCGGCAACTCCTCCGGCTCGGGTGCCAGGCGCTCGGCCAGCGTTTGGTGCCCGCCCTTGCCAGCCGCCAACACAGGCTCGGCCACCGTCTTCTCACGACGCGGCGCACTAGGTCCCACCAACATGCGGATGGGATTCCAACGCAATGTCAGCACCGTCAAGGCGCTGCTGGCCAGCACAAAGACAATCCAGGCGCCGGCGGAACCGAGTCCTTTGCGCAGGTAATGCGCAATGAAGCTGCCCCACAGCCCGGTTGCCGGGGACGTTGACGGATCGCCTCCCAAGGCCAGACCAATCGCCACCGGAACGAGGGCCACAATACCGGCAAACAGGAGTCCCCATTCGACGGCCTGATCGTCCTGCTGTCGCAATCGGCCGAACAACGCCAGTCCCACCACCAGACACCCTGCGGCCACCAGCGCAGCGCCGGGAATCCCCACCGTCATCACCAGCGCGCAGCGTGCCCAGGTGCCCGCAGGCCCGAACGCCCCCACGGCATCAACACATCCCATTCCGACCGGCACCCGCTGAAACACGAGGGCGCCAAACAGGAAGACGGACAGCAGTGTCAGCCCAATCGCGGCGAATTCCCGGCGCAGCAGTCGAGCGTCCATCGCCGCTCAGGCCGAACCGGCGTGGAGCGACTGCAATTGGCGATCGTGATACCGAACCGCCACCGGCACGGAGTCAATGGCGAAACAACAGGCCACATCCGCATCGAATCCCGCCGTCGTCAGGGCGCGCGCATGTGACGAGTCGGCAATGAGCGCGGCCATGTCCTCGTGATACGATTGCGCGATCGCGTCCACCAGACGTGCCGCGTCGCCGCACTCCGTCTCGGGGAATGCGTCCAGCACCCCTCGCACCAGGCGACCGGCACACACGGCGTCTTCCAATGCGAGATGCCGATCGGTGCCCGCACAGACGATCGTCATGTCCACCGTGCCGCCCGACGCACGACACATCGCCGTCACCGAGGCCTGGGCGTTCACGAATCCGGCAAAGAAGCACACCCGGGCACCATGTGTCGACGTTAACGCCAATGTGCCGTTCGTGGTGGTAAACACGATGGTGCGACCGGCGACCACGTCCGCCGTGTATTCCAACGGCGAGTTTCCGAAGTCGAACCCGGGGACGCGCACCATGCGACGTTCCCCGCCAAGCCGCACCGATTCCTGATCCATCGTCTTCGCGCGTTGCGCGGCTTCCTCAACCGATTCGAAGGGGATCAACATCCGTGCCCCATTGGCCAGCGCGGTGGCGGCCGTCGTCGCCGCGCGCAGCACATCGATCACGACCACCACTCGATCCGCCACGTCAGCAGGCGCCACGGGCGCCTCGCCGAGCAGCACATCGATTTTCACGACGTCGGTTCCTTGAGGAGTTCCGCACCCTCGAACTCCAGCCACTTGGTATGCACCCGGCCCGCCTGGAATCCAGGATGCTGCATCACGCGCGCCAGAAATGGAATCGTGGTGCGAACACCTTCGATGACAAAGCTCTCCAGCGCAATCTGCATGCGCTTGAGCGCCTCCTCCCGTGTGTTGCCTTGCACAATCAACTTGGCGATCATCGAATCATAGAACGGCGGCACGGTATACCCGGCGTACACATGCGTATCGATGCGCACACCGGGACCACCCGGCTGATGAAACGTGTCGATGCGGCCCGGCGACGGCTGAAAATTGCGCGCGGGATCCTCGGCGTTCACGCGGCACTCGATGACGTGGCCGCGAAATGCCGGCGTGCTCGTGACACTCATCGGCAAACCGGCGGCCACCCGGATCTGTTCCTTGACCAGGTCCACACCGGTGAGCATCTCGGTGACCGGATGCTCCACCTGAATGCGGGTGTTCATCTCCATGAAGTAGAACGAGCCATCTTCATCCAACAGCATCTCGATGGTGCCGGCGCCGACATAACCGATGGCCTTGGCGCCACGCACGGCCGCTTCGCCCATGCGCTCGCGGAGGTCCGGCGTCATCACCGGGCAGGGCGCTTCCTCGATGAGCTTCTGGTGGCGGCGCTGCACCGAGCAGTCGCGCTCGCCCAGGTGAATCACGTTGCCGTGCGTGTCGCCGAGGATCTGGAACTCGACGTGGCGCGGCCGCTCGAGGAACTTTTCGACGTACACATCGCCGTTGCCGAACGCGGAGAGCGCTTCGGAACGCGCCAGTTGAAATGAGCGCGTGAAATCATCGGGATCGCGTGAGACACGCATCCCCTTGCCGCCGCCGCCGGCCGCCGCCTTCACGATCACCGGGAAGCCGATCTCGCGCGCGAACACGAGCGCTTCTTCCGGATCTTCCACCGGACCTGGCGTGCCGGGAACGATGGGCACCCCAACCTCGCTCATGGCGCGTCGCGCAGACGCCTTGTCGCCCATGACGCGAATCTGTTCGGGGGTCGGGCCGATGAAGGTGATACCCGACGCGCGGCAGGTTTCCGCGAACTCGGCGTTCTCCGCGAGAAATCCGTAACCCGGATGGATGGCGTCCGCGCCGGTGATTTCGGCCGCCGCGATCAGCCGCGGAATCTTGAGGTAAGACTCCTTGCTGGGGGCGGGACCGATGCACACGTCGTCATCGGCAAAGCGCACGTGCAACGACTCACGGTCGGCGTCGGAGTACACGGCCACCGTCTGGATATCAAGCTCGCGGCACGCCCGAATGACACGAAGCGCGATTTCGCCGCGGTTGGCGATCAGGACCTTTTTGAACATGAGGCGAACTGCGCGCTCGCGTTCGCCCCGGAACCCATCCCAGTTGGCATCGCTCGACCCATTCACGCCCTGCACCCGGAGTGCCAATTCGGCGGGGTTCGTCGCGAAGAACTGCGCGCTCTCGTACGAAATCACGCCGCGTGAAAACCAATCCATGAGCGACTGGTCAAAACTCTGCATGCCGTACGCCACGCTGCCTTCCTTGATCAGATCCGGAATGTTCAGTGTCGCGGACAGATCGCGAATCTGGTCCCGCACCGCTTCCGTGTTCACCAGGACTTCGCACGCCGGAACGCGCCCGGGCTCGTCGGCGCGCGGGATGAGTCGCAGGGACACCACCGCCGACAACGCGTTGGCCAGGGCGAATCGGACTTCGTTCTGCTGGTGCGGCGGATAGAACGAGAGGATGCGATTGATGGTCAACGTGGCATCCGTGGTGTGCAACGTGGAGAACACCAGGTGCCCCGTGCCGGCCGCCTTGAGCGCCACGTCGAGCGTCTCGAGGTCGCGGATTTCACCAATCATGATGACGTCAGGATCCTGACGGAGCACCCGTCGCAGCGCCTGCGAAAAGGTGGCGGTGTCGGTGCCGATCTCGCGCTGGTTGATGTGACTCTGCACGTCACGATGCACGAACTCGATCGGATCCTCGATCGTGATGATGTTCGACGCACGCCGCTCGTTGATGTGCTGGATCATGGCGGCCAGCGCGGTGCTCTTGCCGGAACCGGTCACGCCCGTCACCAGCACCAATCCGCGTGGCCGCAAGGCAATATGCTCAAGCATGGGCGGGAGGTTCAGCTCGCGAATGGACGCGGCCGCATGCAGAATCGACCGCATCGCGAACGCCACCGTCCCCTTCTGCTGATACACGTTGACGCGAAACCGGCCAATGCCCGGGACGTTGATGGCGAAGTCCGCCTCCCGCATTTCCACGAATTCGCGCAACTGCGCCGGCGGCAGCAAGTGCTCGGCCAGCGTCCGCAATTCCTCAGGGCGCAGCGCCGGCATGGCCAGCGGAACCAGGTCTCCGTGCAGACGCAGCGTCGGCGCACGTCCCACTTTCAAATGGAGGTCCGACGCGCCCTCCCGCACCATCTTCTGCAGCGCTGCCTTCAGGTCAAGGCCCGCGGGCGGTGCCCGGGGCGCCAACGGCGGCGCCAGAGACCATCGTCATAGTTACATATCTCAGCCGTTTGGATCGATACGGTAGAGCACTTGCCCGTACTCGACGGGATGCGAATCGGTGACGTTCACCTCGCGCACGACGCCAGCATACTCGGACTCGAGCTCATTCATGATCTTCATCGCTTCGATGATACAGACGATCTGGCCCTTGCTGATGCGATCGCCGACCGACACATACGGCTTCGCACCGGGCTCAGGCGCCCCATAATACGTCCCTACCATCGGCGACTTGATCTCGAGGTGCGCGGTCTTCGGTGCCTCGGCCTTCGGCGCCGACACCACTCCCTCCTCGGCTGGACGCACAGGGGCGGGCGCGGGCAACACGGCAGACACGGCCGCCACCGGTTGAGGGGCGACCATCGTGACGGCCGCAGCGCGCTGCTGGGAGCTCTTGGAGATCCGGAGCTTCATCCCCTTGTCAGAGGAGATCTCGATGGAATCCACGGTGGAGCCGTCGAGCATCTCGATCAGCTTTTTCACGTAGCGCAGGTCGATCATGGCGATTCGGGCAGAGGGAGCAGAGCAGATTCGCGTGCAGCCGAGCGGCGCGCGCGAACCCGAGAGCGGGCGAGGTCAGATCAGTTCATGCAGATCGCGCGGGAACGTGGTGAGTATCCGAGGGCCGTCGTCCGTAAGCAGCACGTCGTCCTCGATGCGCACCCCGCCCCACCCGGGCTTATAGACGCCCGGTTCGATTGTCACAACCGCTCCCGATGACAGCGGAGCGTCTGCGGCCTTGGCCAACCTCGGTGCCTCGTGAACCTCAAGCCCAATGCCATGGCCGAGCGAGTGACCGAACGCCTCACCAAGTCCGCAGGCGTCAATGTACTCTCTCGCGACCGCATCTGCAGCCATCCCCTTCATTCCAACCCGAAGCGCGCCCGAAGCGCGCGCGTTTGCCTCACGAACGACCTCGTACACCTCGCGCTGCTCATCGGACGCCCGCCCGAGCACCACCGTGCGGGTGATATCCGAGCAGTAGCCGCCCCTGACCGCTCCGAAGTCCAGCAACACCCAATCCCCTGTCTGCAGCATCCTGGTTCCTGCGCGGGCGTGCGGCAGTGCCGATCTGGGGCCGCTGGCCACAATCGACGAAAATGGGAAATCCTCGCTCCCCTCGTCGCGCAAATGATGCTCCAGCAATCCGGCGACCTGGGTCTCGCTCAGCCCCGGTCGGATCATCGGAACGGTTGCCGCCAGTGCCCGCTGCGCGATTCCAATGGCGCGCGCGATGCACGCGATCTCACCCGGATCCTTTCGTTCGCGCAGCATCTCCACATGATCGGTGGTTGGCCGCCACTGCCAGCGTGCTCCGCTCTCAAGCAGGCGCTGAAAGTCCCGATGCCACAGATGCGCGGACTCGAAGCCGACACGCTCCACACCCGTCTGTGCCCCCAAGGCCGCCCAAAGGCCGGTCCACAGGCTGGATGGTTCGATACGGACGGTCACGGCGTCCGACACCTCATCCGCCACCTGCGTGGCGTACCGGAAGTCGGTGAACAGCAGACATTCGCGGGCGGTCACCAACAACAGCGCATTGCTGCCGGAAAATCCGGAGAGATAGCGCACGTTGGGCAGTGACGAGACCAGCAGCGCATCGAGATCGGCACGCGCCAGTGCCTCTCGCCCCCCCCCCAGTCGCGCGGGCCGAAAGTCCGTCACGCTCCGGCGGTGGCCCGAAGCGCGCGCACCAGACCACGCAACGCAAATTCGTACCCCTCAGCCCCCAGCCCCGAGATCAGCCCGATGGCTGAGGAGGCCAGCATGGAGTGCCGACGTTCAGGCTCCCGCGCGTAGATGTTCGAGAGGTGGATCTCCACAAAGGGCAGCGACGTGGCCGCGAACGCGTCGCGCAGGGCGAGACTGGTATGGGTATACGCTCCGGCGTTGACTACCACCCCGTCGACGCTGCCCCGCCAGGCATGCAGGATATCGATCAGTTCCCCTTCACCGTTGGCCTGCGCGGTCACCAGTGTCACCCCCATCGACGACGCAACCCGCCCGAGCTGCGCCTCGATGTCCGCGAGGGTCGTGGTGCCGTAGATCGCGGGCTCACGTGTCCCCAACAGGTTGAGGTTCGGTCCGTTCAGCAGGCCGATCTTCACGAATTGCCAAGCCCCTTGAGCCAGGCGGAAAACTGCGCCAAATCATCGGTCACTGGGGCCTCAGGGGTGACCGGAGCACTGGTCGACGGCGTTGGCCGACGTGTCGCCGGATCCGGGAAGAACCGGTCGAAGGAGAAACCCGCGTTGCTCCCACTCGACGGCGTGCTGGTCGATCCCCCGTGCGACGTGAACGCAGATTGTCCGATCACAGGCGTAATGGACGGCGATCGCAGTGATGAGGACGCGTCAACGGTTGGAGAAAACGATGGCGTTGTCCGCGCGAATTCAAAGTCCAGCGCGGCGCCGGACTCGAGCTCATGCGCGGATACCGGCGCAAAGGCATCAGCAAGCGCCTGAGCCGCTTCGTCGTCCTGCGCCGAGGTCTCGTTCCCGAACAATGACGCGAGTCCTTCCGGCGAACTGTCAATGGCGGCCGCTGACTGCGGAGGGGTTCGACGCGGCACCCGACGGGCGGCGATCGCAGCAAACCACTCCCGCGCCGAACGCCGCGGCAGGAAATCCTCCGCCACCGCTGGCTGCGCGTAGGGCGTCATGCGTGGTGTCACGAGAGGGGTTGCGAATGCGGGAGTCCCGTAGGCGGGGGTCCCGTACGCGGGGGTCCCGTACGCGGGGGTTCCATGGACCGGCGTCGGCAACGGGGCCGCCGAGTACGTGAGATCAGTTGCCGGCTGCGGTGAATGCCCCTCGTCTTCACCCGAGAACGTCGCCTCGAGTTCCGCCGCAAACTCTTCGTCGATCGTGCTCGCTGTGGAGAATGCCCCTGCGGGCGCCGCGTCAGCCGACGACGCCATCATCGCCCGCAGTTCATCCAGTCGTGAGGCCAGCACGGGATCGTACGGACGCCTCCGCACCAGTTCCTCATAGACGTCGATCGCGCGCGCGACGAATCCCTGCGAAACAAGGAGTTCACCCATCGTCTCGGTGACAAATGCCGGCGTCCCCGACTCCCGCTGGTCGTCGGCGGCGTCACCATCTTCGGCGACCGACGTGTCCACGAACGACGCAGGCGGTGCACCATCCGGTGCGTCGGCGTTCGACATCGATTCGGCAACCAATTCCATGGCCACGTCAGCAAACGACTCTGACTCGCCGAACGAGGGGGAGTCCTCCCGCGCAGCCACCGTCATCGGCCCCTCGTCGCCGGCCGCACGCGCATCGCCGGCAAACGCTTCAGCGATCGCTTCAAGCCCCGGCTCCGCGGGTTCGGTGTCCGTTGGTGAGGTCGGGTCCTCTTCAGCCATGGCCAGCCATGGCAACTCCGGCGCGTCGGCGAATCCCTCTTCGACGTTGGATTCAACGGCTGTTTCAAGGAACGCGTCGAACGCGCCTTCCATGACCGTCCCGGACGGGACCACCGAATCAATGTGCGGCAGTTCCGCATCGGCATCACCAGCGGTTTCACCGGCCGACTGCATGTGCCAGGCCTCGTCCACCTCGGCACCCTCGTCGGCCTCGTCGGCCGCACTAGCGACCACTGCTTCATCCGCGGTGCCCGTCACCTCGACCTGAACGTCCGGTACCGAATCGAAATCGTCAACCATCGCGACCAGCTCTGGGCGTTCCGCATTCACCGGCGCCGGATCGCTGGGCTCACGCCCAAATGCCGAAACCGTGTCATCGATGGTCGGCGAGGCAATCGGGGTCGCCTCACGCGGTGTCAGGGCTCGCGGCGTCAACACCCGGGCAACCAGCTCCGATGTGTCGGGCCATTCCACGGCAATAAGTCCTTCCTCGAATGACTCGTCGCTGGCATCGATCACGACGTCGCCGAAATCCTCTTCGTCCTCGTACGCCGGAGCTTTGTGCGCCCCGGCGTCTTCCGGGAAACCGAATGCGTCGGGCGCAGGCTCGGCGACGGCCCCGACGACTTCCGCCACCAGTTCCTCCGCGTCAGGAGCCTCGGCGACGCCGAGCGCTTCACTCGCGCTGGTACTGGAGGTCGTGGCGTCTACGGCATCGAGATCTATCGGGGTGCGCTGCCGAAGGCGTGCACTGACGGCGTCCATATCGATAGCCCGCATGACCGAATCGGGCGTCGGCGCCACGCCGAATCCAATCGGGGTCATCGGCACCGTCGGCGTCTCGGTCATTCGCGAGAGATTGTCGAAACTCGGCACCGCAGGATTCGACGACTGGGGCTTTTCGGTCGTCAACGTCGCCAATTGCGCCGCGATGTCGTCGTTGCGAGGATCGGCGTCCAGGACGCGTCCCCACCACCGCCGAGCGCTGGATTCATCGCCCATCGCTTGGGCGATGTCACCCAGATGTCGCAGCGCTATGAGATTTTCGGGATCGAGATCGATGGCCTGCTCGAAGACAGTGCGTGCCTCCTCGAGTTCGCCGGATTCGTAGAGCGCCTGACCAAAGACAATAAACCCGCTCATGTGCCCGGGCTGCTTTGGCAAATGCTCGCGGCACAACGCGATCGCCTGCGACAGGTCGCCGGCTTTCCGGTACTCGTTGGCCAGCGGCGCGAAATAGCGTCGTGGGTTCTCTTCGAACTTTTTCCGGAGCTCGTCGATCCGGGCAGCTGTGCTCATCCGTCCAGTCCCCTCAAGGGGTGATCCCGGCGCGACGCGACGCGGCCACCATGGCGCGCCAAGTTAGTCGTCGTCGTTCGGGTAAGTCAATCGTGACGTCGGTGCAGAAGTTGTGGCGTCTCTTGCTTTTAGCACTTCTCGGCGGCTACTTTTTCAGGCTCTCCCGTACAGCGACGCTCGAAACGGTCGTGTGGTTCGGGCTGGCCCGCCGCGGCCGTCCGGCCGATCGGCGTTGGGCTTAGTCATCTGGTATTCCCCCGTTCTTTCGACCCAAGGAGTCCCGCCCCGTGGTGCTGCAATCGATGCGGAGCGTCGCGAAATACATCTGGTGGTTCCTCGTCCTGGCGTTTGTCGGCAGTTTCTTGCTGTATGAGACGTCTGGCCTGTCTGGCCGGTCGCCCGTGACGACGTCCACTGCTGTCGCGACGGTGAACGGCCAGGAAGTCCTGCTGACATCGTGGCAGAACGCCGTGTCCAGCCTGGAACAACAGGAGCAGCAGCGTCTCGGTCGCGGCATCACGCTCGATGAACGCCGGACGCTGGAAGACCGCGCGTACGACGAACTGGTGAACGAGGTGCTGCTCCAGCAGGAGTTCAAGCGACGCGGCATCACAGTAACAGACGAAGAAATCCTCGAAGCGGCACGAGTCGCACCGCCGCCGCAGGCCATGCAGTCACCGGACCTGCAAACCGACGGTCAATTCGACATCAAGAAGTACCAGCGGCTGCTCGCATCGTCGGTGGCCCGGCAGTCGGGAATGCTGGTCGGCCTCGAGTCATACTACCGTACCGAGATCCCGAAGCAGAAGCTCTTTGATCAGATCGCGGCGGACGTGTATGTGTCCGACGAACGCCTCTGGCAGATCTACAAGGACCGTCACGACACGGCACAGGTGAGTTACATATTGCTGCGCCCGGAGTCCCTCACCGACTCGGCCGTCACTGTCACAGACGCTGAAATCGGGCAATTCTACGAACGGAATCGCAAGCGTTTTGACCGGCCAGGTCGTGCCGTGGTCTCGCTCGTGAGCGTTCCGCGGAGTGTCACCGCCGCCGATTCCGCCGACGCCAAGTCGCGCATCGAGAAGATCCGTGCCGAAATCGCCGGTGGGGTGGCGTTCGAGGACGTGGCGAAACGCGAGTCCAATGACTCCGTATCAGGTGCCAACGGCGGTTCGCTCGGCAAGATCTGGAAGGGTCGCATGACGCCCAAGTTCGAAGACGCGGCGTATGCGCTCAAGCCGGGTGAACTGTCGCAGCCGGTGCTGACCCCGTTCGGCTGGCACCTGATCAAGGTCGAATCGCACAAGGGGGACACCCTCGATGCGCGTCATATCCTGATCAACATCGGTCAGAGCGACTCGAGCGCGACGCGCACCGATCGGCGTGCCGATTCGCTGGCCAGCAAAGCGGCCAACCAGCAAGATCCGAAGAAGTTTGACGAGGCCACCAAGGCGCTCGGCCTGACGCCGACCTCCATCGTGGCCATTGAACGGGAGCCACTGAACTTCGCGGGTCGCGTGGTGCCCAGCGTGAGCGCGTGGGCGTTCTCCGGGGCGGCCGTTGGTGAGTCCAGCGACCTCTTCGACTCGCCGGAGGCCTACTACGTCGCTCGTCTCGACTCTCTCGTCGTGGGCGGTGCGCAACCGCTCAGTGAAGTCCGCGACGACATCCTTCGTCGGCTGACGCGTGACAAGCGCATCGAGAAGCTGCGCCCGTTGGGCGTGGAACTCATGAACGCGGCCAAGGCCTCCACGCTGGAAGGGGCTGCCACCGCCAAGCAGCTCACGGTGGAGACCACGCAGGCCTTCACGCGAATCGATCCTGTGCCGGGGCTGGGCCAGTTCAATCAGGCGATCGGCGCCTCATTCACGATTCCGGTCGGGCAGAGTGGCGGCCCCGTCGCGGCGGCCGATGGCATGGCCGTCATTCGGGTCAATCGCCGCGCCGAGTCGGTGAAGACGGCCTTTGAAACGCAGAAGAGCACGCAGCGCAGCCAGCTCACCCAGTCGCTTCGCCAACAGCGTGTGGAGGAGTATCTCAACAGCTTGCGGGAAAGCGTGAAGATTCAGGATCACCGCGCGAAGGTCAACGCGCAGCTCCGCAAGCAATCGGCAGGCGTGTAGTCGCGGACCGCACCACATGAAAAAGGCCCTGCGATCATCACGATCGCAGGGCCTTTTTCGGAGACTGGCGCGAGGCCGAGCAGACGGCTCAGCTGATCAGACGCTTCGGCTCAGGACGCTCTTCGTCCTGCGCGGATTCCATCGGTGTCCCCTGCGACACGCGATCATTCCGCGGCGGCGGCTCGGTAATCTGTTTCTGCGCATCGCTGATGTTGCGCTTGAACTCGTTGATGCCTTTCCCGAGCGAGCCCGCAATTTCCGGGATGCGCTTGGCTCCGAAGAGCAGCAGCACGATCACCAGGATGATCAGGATCTCGCCGAAACCAAAGTTGCCGAAATTCATGAGGGCTCCTAGAACAGGGACCGCGCGATAAGGTAGGCGATCAATACCCCCAGGAGGCTCAACAACGAGACATCCAGGGCGACGGGTCCTAACGTGACCTTCAATATAAGCAGATCGATGGGCAACGGGCCTATCGACGGGGTCAGGCCGGTGGTGAGGAACTCTTTGACGGCGCCGGCCGGCAGGAAGCGTCTGGCGACCTCGGTCAACAGTCCGCCCACCACGAAGCCACTGGCCAGCACCAACACATGAAACACCGGACGGTGCTTCGAGGGTCCACGGGCCATCACCAGCGCCGCTCCACAACATACGAGATGGCGTCAACCAGCGACGTGCGCGCCGGGCTCTCCGGCACGTCGGCCAAGGCCTCTTCCGCCTCCCGGGCAAACTGATCTCCCCGGCGCCGGGCGTAGTCCAGGCCTCCATGATCACGCACGATACCGACGACTTCGCTGATTGCTTCGTCCTCAGGTTCCGGTGCGGCGAACAACGCCTCCACCCGGTCCGTCGGCCGACGGCATTCGCGGAGTGCGGCGATGAGCGGCAGGGTGACCTTGTGCTCCTTGAGATCGAGGCCACTCGGCTTGCCGGTCATCTCCTGCCCTTCGGTGTAGTCCAGCAAATCATCGGCGACCTGGAAAGGCCATCCCGAGTCGTTCCCCGAAGCGCACCAGGGCATCGCGGTGTCGCGGTGCGCCACACAACGCGCCCACTTCACAGGCCGCCATGAAGAGCGTCGCGGTCTTGGCACGAATGAGCGTTTCGTAGTCGCTCTCCGTGAACGCCAGCGCATCAAATGCCGACAACTGGCGCATCTCCCCAAGCGTCATTTCATTCGAGGCCTCAGTGATCGCGCGCATCGCCTCAAGGTCTCCCAACGCCACCAGTTCGCGCAGCGCGCGCAAGTACAGGTAGTCGCCCATGATGACCGACACCTGGTGACTGAAGAGCGAATTCACCGTCGGCATGCCGCGACGAAGCGCCGAATGATCGACGGCATCATCATGTACCAGTGTGGCGAGATGAATGAGTTCGATCACCGCCGCATAGGTCACGGCCCGCGGTTGCGAGCGTTCTTCAACCGCGCTGGCGAGCAGCAACAGCGTCGGCCGGAAGAGCTTGCCCTTCATGCCCATCAGGTGCTGCTGGACTTCCTGCACCAGAGGGACATCGGCGGACACGATGCGCCACAGCTCCTGCGACACCGCACCCAGCTGCTGTCGCGCTGGAGATTGGATGTCGCGCAGAGCCGCGGTGAGAGCCGTCGGCGTGCGCGTGGAAATCGTCATCGCGCTACGAGATCAAGCGCCGCCAGACGGGCGGCGACGTCACGGAAATAAATGTCGGTCGCGTACACGCGCGAATAATAGCTCCGAGCCTCGTCCCACCGCTGCAAGGCCTCGCAAGAATATGCCAGCAAATACAGGACCCCGACCCGCTGCTCGTCACCCAGTCCCGGCTCGTGGAGAGCCCGAGTCAGGACGGTCGCCGCGACCGAGTGTCGCGACTGCTCCACGAAACATTGCCCCAAAGCCTCGTACGCCGGAAGTCGGTGCCGCCGACTTCGAAGCGCTTTTTGGAACTCCGCGATGGCGTCATCCAGCAGTCCCATCTCCTTATACGCCACCCCCAGATCGTAGTGGCTTTCATAGTCCTCCTCGCCCAGAGAGCGCGACACCCCTCCTTGAAGTGCCGAAGCAGTGCATCGAAGTCCGCCTGCTCATCGCCACTGACAATCGGTTCGCGCATCCGCATGCGGGTCGTCCCGGGTTCGTCCTCTCGCAGCCACTCGGCCAGGTTGACGAATTCGTCATCCGCGTGCGGTCGCGGCGGCGGCGGCGGTGCAGCTGACCCGAGCGCCGACCGGGCCCGTTCGTCCCACGGGTCGATCTCCAGCACGCGCGCATAGACCGCGTGCGCCCGAATGTCGTCGCCTGCACGTACCAGCGTGTCGGCGAGGTCGAGGTACGCGACCCGAAGACGTTGCTGGTCACTGAGGCGAACCGCCAGCTCCACGCGCTTCTGGTGGTACTGGATGCGCTCCGGGCTGATGCCGACCAGTTCGTCCGCAATCTCCACAGCAGCCGGCAGGTTGCCGGATTGCGCGAACCCGGACAAAGCGGCCTGCAATTCGGAGAGTCCACCCTCGCGCTCCCCCGCCTCGAACAGCGCCTCAGCCAAACGCCGCCGCAAGACCCAGTCCTGCGGCGTCCGCGCCACCGACGCGCGCAAATCATCACGACGAGAGGATGCCACGACGTTCGCTTCGGCGGCCACCGCGGCAATCGGCAATGACGGGGTTGTGCTGATCGCGCGATGGGCCTCGATCGTGGCGCGCAACGCATCTTCGAACTCGCTATCCGAAGACGCGCCGGGTTCGTCCACCTCGTCAGGCATGTCGACACTGGTCACAGCCGCCGTTTCGCTTGTCGGCGCTTCAGCGGTCAAAGCAAGGTCCGACTCGGCTTCGGCCGGATCGGACTGCCCAGGTTCGCCTAGCGGCAGAACGAGCGGCGCTTCATCGCCCCGGAATGCTTCCTCGTCAAACGCTGAGGCCATCGCTTCGTCGCCCAGCGGCCCATTCCCCGCGGCGTCGAGGTGCATCCCCGCCGTCACGAACGAATCGTCCACGACCAAGGGAGGCAGCTCGCCCGGCAGGATGAAATCATGCGGGTCCAGGCGAAACGGCGGTCGAGAAGGCACCAGAGAGGCATCGCTCTCCGCGAGCGACGCCGTCATCGCGCCGGCCTCGATTGCCGCCTCCAATTCCGGTATCGGCGACACCTCAATCGGTGTCAGCGACCGTGGAACGCTCAGGCTGTAGGCCGGCGTACCGGCGCGACCGCCAGTCACGGCAATCGCGTGCGGATCATCGGCCACATGATCGAAGTCCTCGATCACCAGATCGGAAATGGCATCAATGTGGAGGCCGCTGGTATCGCCGATTTCAGCGATCAACTCCAGCCCATTCGAGGCGTCCATCGGATCAATTGCGTCTGGAGGCATCAACCAGGTGAGCGCTGGTTCCGCCGCGTCGCCAATCGGCGGCATATCGGTATCAGACAGCTCACTGGTGAGTCCGTCCATTGCGGCAATGGTGTCGCCGACGAAATCCCCGAACATGTCCAGGCCTTCGATCGGCTCCAGCGTGGCTGGAACCAGTGCCTCTACATCCGTATCGAGCGGAGACTCGATATCCAACCCGCTCTCCTCAAGGTCGAAGACTCCCCCAACCGGCGGTTCGTCGGCTATCACCGAAACGGGTTCTTCGACCATCGCTGTCACTGGCTCGTCAGCCAACGCCATCGCGGATTCGTCGACCGGCACCGTGTCGGGTTCGTCCGCAACGATGGGCACGTCAAGTGCGTGGAGCACCGGTTCGACCAGTTCGTCGATGGCCCCGGCGACCGGTTCATCGATGGCCTCGGCGACCGGTTCGTCGATGTCCTCGGCGACCGGTTCATCGATTGCCTCGGCGACCGGTTCGTCAAAAGGCTCGACGGCCGGCTCGTGGACCAACTTCGCCGTCTCGGCGACCAGTTCGTGGACCTCGCTGACCGGTCCGACAAGCGCCTCGGCCTCGACTCCGTTCACCGGGTCTGGGGCCTGTGATCGCGCAACGTCCGCCGTCGGCTCAACTGCCGGCGCACTGGCGGGGGGCACTGCCATCAGCCCGTCAATGGGCGTCACCGAGCCGGGACGCGTCGGGTCAAACAGGAGATATGCATCGAGCGACGCCGGACCGACCTGCGACGAATAGCCACGGGACACACCCGGTCGCTTGTCGTCTGTCTTTCGATGGCCTGCGCTGCCGCGCAACCCACTCGGGGTCAGCGAGCGTATGGGTGTCTGGATACGGGGCGCCAACGGAGGCGTGTTTCTCGTCGTGTGTGCCGATAGGCCGACATCGAGGAACACCAGGTCCTTGGACTTGTCGTCACGGCGGAACACCGCCCGCTCATTCTCGGTGACCGGCACGGAGACGGGGGTTTTACGCCGCGGCAAGGCGATCCCGACCCGGAGGGCATGCTCCTCCACGAGTCCTCGAATCTCCGTAAGCTCGGGCATCAGGTCGGCCACTTCGGCCAGCGCCCGCATCCCCTCATCGACGCGCCCTTCCTGCTGCATACGGGTGGCATACTCCAGGAAGTTGCGCGTCGCGTCACCGCGCAGCCCCTTCTTCGCGCAAATACGCCCCAGCGTGAAGTAGACATTCGAGCGCCCCGGGGCGCTGCGAAGGATCTTGTTGCAGAGTGCGATGGCGTTGTTGAACAACCCGGATGCGGCGTAGTGCTCAACCGCCCGCTCGTAGTACGTGACGGCGTCGGCGACCCGGCCCTGACGCAACGTGAGGTCACCGACCTTGTTCAGCAGGACGACATCGACGTCCTCACCGGCCGACTCGCTCTCTTCGATCGCTTGGATGTAGGAAGCGATCGCGCGATCAAACTGCTTCAGCTGCTCGAATTCAGCCGCCTTCTTCCGGTGCTTCGCGGCGTTCGACATGCGTTCGAGGCTGACTCCCGTGGTCGGATCCCTGGCACCCTCCCGTGGGGCGCACCATGCGCAACCCGCGTTCGGCGCTGATGGCAACTTCAGCGAATTCTGCCGAAATCACCCCGCCGAGTGACTGACGCGTCCACGGGCCCACGCTACTCGACAGAGACGCTCTCCGAACCAGTAAGGCAACTCCCGGTAGTCCTCGACTTCGTGCACTGCGATGTCCGCCGAAAACCCCGGCGCCAGCTGCCCGGTTGTCCCCGCCAAGCCCAGCGCGGCGGCCCCGTTCACGGTGCTGGCAATCCAGGCTTCGGCCGCTGACAACCGCAGCTCGCTGACACCCAGCGTGAGCACCAACGGGAAGGACTGCAGGGGCGACGTCCCGGGGTTGAAATCGCTGGCCAAGGCCACGGCAGCCCCGGCGTCGATCAAGGCCCTGGCGGGGGCCTGACGCCCCGTCCCGAGGAACAGCATCGTGGCTGGCAGCAGCGTGGCGACGGTATCGGCCTGCCCCAGTGCGGCAATCCCTGCTGGAGAGATGGCGGCCAGATGATCAACGCTTACGGCCTTGAGTTCCACGCCCAGTGCGGCCCCGCCGCCGTCATGCAACTCGTCGGCATGGAGCTTGACCGACAGGCCCAGCGCGGCCGCTCCGGACATCAGGCGACGGGTCTCGATCTGATCAAACACACCCGGCTCGCAGAACACATCGGCAAAACGAGCCAAGCGCTCTTCCGCCACCACGGGATAGATCGACTCGATGATCTCGTCGAGCCATCCTTCTCGTCCACCCGGGCCGTCTCGGCGCTCCAGCGGCACTTCGTGCGCCGCCAGACAGGTGGCGACCACCCGCATGACACGCGAAGCGGCCAAGCGCGAAATGACCCGCAGGGTGCGGACTTCGTCGTGGGCTGACAGTCCGTATCCTGATTTGATCTCGACCGTGGTCACCCCGCCGGCCGCCAGGCGCGCGAGCCGCGGAATCGCGAGTGCCTCCAACTCGTCGTCACTGCGGGCGCGCAAATCGCGCACGGAGGAATGAATGCCGCCGCCACGTCGGGCAATTTCGAGATAGGGAACGCCGGTGGCGCGCAGTTCCTGCTCGGCCCATCGCGCGGCGCCGAATACCGCATGCGTATGCGAGTCGACAAATCCCGGCGCCAGCAATCCGCGCTGGCAATCAATTTCCGCCGCGCCCGGAAAGGCGCCCCTGAGCGCCGCGTCCGTGTCGACCGCGACAATCGTCTCGCCGCGCACGGCGACGCCGGTGCCGACACACACACCCGCCTCGCGCATCTCGGCGCCCCGCCGCGCGCGCGCCGGCCCGGCCGCCGTGAGGGTTTGCGCAGCATTCACGAACAGCGTGGTGGTCATCGCGGAATCCGGCATCGTCATGGAGGTATATGATCGAGCGTGGGTTCAGGCCATCACGTCACGCACCCGTGACATGAGGTTGAGGGGTGCCTGTGCCTCACCGCGGCAGGCGTAGTAGCAGGCGTTGCAGTCGATGGGTTCATAACCATGATACTCCCGCCACGGGCCATCCGCCGGAAAATCAGGACAGCGCCGCACCTGTCCCTGCGGATCGATGTGAATGGTCGCGCGCCCGCTCTGACACGGCTCCGTCATCTCGCCGCGCACATAGCGCGGGATCTGCTCGAGATAGTGGTCGGAATTGGTGATGACGCCGCGTCGTCGTCGTTTGTACGCCAGCAGTTCCCGCACCGTACGCGCGAGCCGTTCCACCTGATCCGGGCGCACCAGATGCTCACGATTGCCGTTCTTGAAGTCCGTGTACAGCGAGAAGTTGACGCCGCCGCCCAATTCCGCGGCGCGCTCGACGATGGGCATCAGTTGATCGAGATTGTCCTGCTTGATGACCGTATTGAACCGCACCCCGCCAATGCCCGCCGCCCGCATCCGTGGGACGAGGTCAAGAATCTTCGCCGTAAGGCCGGGAATGCCTCGCGCGAGATCGTGACGCTCGTCCAGATAGTCGAGGGAGATGTTGAACTGGTCAACGCCCGCATCCCAGAGCGACTGCGCCCGATCGAGCGTCAGCATGCCGCCGTGGGTGATGAGTTGCACGTAGGTGTAGCGCACCGCTTGGCGTACCGAGGCGACAATCTGTTCGAGGTCGCGCCGCATCGTGGGTTCACCGCCGGTGAATGTCACCAGCATCGGGCTGAACCGCCGAGCGATGGCGGCGAATTCGGCAATCTCCGCATCGCGCGTGTCGGCCGGCGTCTTCCAGTAGTCGCAGAACCCGCATCGCGCATTGCAGCGCATGGTGACTTCAAAGTTCAGCAGGACCGGACGTCGTCGCGCGCGCAGCCAGGCGTACTTCGAGAGGAATATGGGAACGTGCCACGGCCGATATCGACTGGACAGCATCAGCGCGCGTGGCCGAGTTCCCGCATGGGGATTCGCAGCCCTTCGCGTTCGGCTGTTTCGATGGCAATCGCGTAGCCCGCGTCGGCGTGACGCGCGACGCCAATGCCCGGATCATTCGTCAGGACCCGTTCCAGTCGGCGGCGCATGCGTTCGGTACCGTCGGCCACGATCACTTGTCCGGCATGCAGCGAATTGCCGATGCCGACGCCGCCGCCATGATGGAACGACACCCACGATGCGCCGCTGGCCACGTTGAGCATCGCGTTCAGGATCGCCCAGTCGGCAATCGCATCCGAGCCATCCCGCATGCCTTCCGTTTCACGAAATGGCGACGCGACGCTGCCGGTATCGAGATGGTCGCGACCGATGACGATGGGCGCCGACACTTCACCGCGCGCCACCAGATCATTCAGGGCGAGGGCAAACCGCGCCCGATCGCCCTGCCCCAGCCAGCAGATGCGCGCGGGCAGTCCCTGGAACGCGATGCGTTCACGCGCCAGCGTGATCCAGCGGCGAAGCTGTTCGTCGCGCGGAAACATCGCCAGCACCAGGTCATCCGTGCGATGAATGTCCGCCGGATCGCCCGACAGCGCCACCCAACGGAACGGCCCCTTCCCCTCGCAGAACAGCGGGCGAATGTACTCCGGCACGAATCCCGGAATCCGAAACGCATCCTCCAATCCCGCATCGAACGCCACGGTTCGAATGTTGTTGCCATAGTCGAACGTGACCGCTCCGCGATCCTGCAGTGCCCGCATCGCGCGGACGTGTTCGACGACCGACGCGGTGGCGCGCGCAATGTACGAGACCGGATCCGCCTGACGCAGCTCGGCCGCCTGGTCAAGCGTCAGACCCGACGGGATGTATCCCACCAACATGTCGTGCGCGCTGGTCTGATCGGTGAGGACATCGGGCACGATGCCGCGCGTCACGAGTTCCGGCATGATGTCGGCGGCATTCGCTTCCAGTGCGACCGACAATCCGACCCGCCGCGCCTGGGCGTCGCGCAGCCACTCCAGCGCTTCATCCAATGATGTGGTGGACCGATCGCAATACCGTGTCTCGATGCGCTTGGCAATGCGCGTGGGGTCGACTTCAATGCCCAGCACCGCTGCGCCATGCATGGCGGCGGCCAGTGGTTGGGCGCCGCCCATGCCGCCCAGTCCGGCCGTCACCACCAGTCGCCCTTCCAGTGTCCCACCAAAATGCCGAGCCGCGACTGCGCCGAATGTTTCGTACGTGCCCTGCACGATGCCTTGCGATCCAATGTAGATCCACGACCCGGCCGTCATCTGTCCGTACATCGTCAACCCCAGGCGCTCCAGCCGACGGAACTCATCCCAGTTGGCCCAACGTCCCACGAGATTGGCGTTGGCAATGAGCACCCGTGGCGCATCAGGGTGCGTGCGAAACACCGCCACCGGCTTGCCACTCTGCACCAGCAGCGTCTCGTCGTCGTTGAGCGTGGTCAACGTCTGCACGATTGCATCAAACGCTTCCCACGAACGCGCCGCCCGACCGGTGCCACCATACACCACCAGTTCGTCGGGTCGTTCGGCCACCTCGGCATCGAGGTTGTTCATGAGCATGCGGAGTGCCGCCTCCTGCTCCCAGCCGCGGCACGTCAATACCGTGCCGCGCGCCGCGCGCACCGGGCGCGCGCCGACCATCACGTCACGACGAGTGACCACGTCGGTTGATGACACCACAGTGTGACTCATGTAATCAGTCCGTCGGTTATGGAATCGAGCAGTCCTGCCGCCAACGCATCGCCAAGCCGGGTGATATCGGGGGCGGGTGATCGGTCACCCGACTGTCGGGCCACCTGACTTCGTATCAACAGGTGCGCGGCTTCCACCGGTGTACTGCTGCGCAGGGGCCGACGATACTCGAGTCCTTCGGCCGCAGCAATCAGCTCAATCGCCAGGACGTGCCGGAGATTCCGCACCGAGCGGCGCAACTTCACGGCCGCCGCCATGGCCATTGGCACCACGTCTTCCTTGTTGCCATCCGTCGGGATCGAATCGACACTGGCCGGATGCGCCAGGGACTTGTTCTCGCTGGCCAGCGCGGCCGCGGTCACCTGCGTCATCATGAAGCCAGACTCCAGTCCCGGCGACGCCGCCAGAAACGGTGGCAGCCCCTGATTGAAATCCGGGTGCACCAGACGATCGGTGCGTCGCTCACTGATGACCGCGAGATTCGCACTGATGATGGCCAGCACATCGCTGGCCATCCCGACGGCCTGCCCGTGGAAGTTGCCGCCGCTCAACAGCTCGCCGGTTTCCAGCACCAGCGGATTGTCGGTGGCCGCGTTGAGTTCGCGCTCGATGATTCCCTGTGCGAACTCCAGTGCCTCGTAGGCCGGTCCGTGCACCTGCGGCACGCAGCGCAGCGCATAGGCATCCTGCACGCGCGGATCACCGTAGCGGTGCGACTCACGAATGGCGCTATCGACCAGCAGTGTGCGCAACAGGGCGGCCGACTTTTGCTGTCCGATCTGCCCACGGGCCTCCTGAATACGTGCATCGAACGCATCGGGCGTCCCCAGCAACGCCTCCAGACTCATGGCCGTCGCCACGTGCGCAGCGAACCACAACCGTCGCAGCTCGGCGCTGGCGAGGGCCGCGACGGCCGTGTGTGCCTGGGTACCATTGATCAGGGCCAGACCTTCCTTGGCGGCCAACTCGATCGGTGTCAATCGCGCAGCGGTCAACAGGGCCGCTGACTCGTCCTGCCGGCCGTTGAAGTTCGCTCGGCCTTCGCCCATCAACGTGAGCGCCAGATGCGCCAAGGGCGCGAGGTCGCCGCTGGCCCCAACGCTTCCCTGCTCGGGGACGACGGGCCACACCCCGGCGTTCAACATGGCCAGCAGCGACTCAACCACCTCCGCGCGGGCGCCGGCAAAGCCCGTGGCCAGCACGTTGGCCCGCAACAGCATCAACGCCCGTACTTCCCGTTCCGGGAGCGGGTCACCGACACCCGCGGCGTGACTGCGCACCAGATTGCGTTGAAGCGCGGCCAGCCGATCGTGCGGAATAGTGACTTCAGACAGCTTGCCGAAGCCCGTATTGACGCCGTACACCGGCACGCCAGCCAGCACGGCCCGATCGACGACGGCGCGCGTGACCACCATGCGCGCCCGCG
Organism: Gemmatimonadaceae bacterium; assembly: GCA_016720905.1. Classification (NCBI taxonomy): domain Bacteria; kingdom Pseudomonadati; phylum Gemmatimonadota; class Gemmatimonadia; order Gemmatimonadales; family Gemmatimonadaceae; species Gemmatimonadaceae bacterium. The sequence continues at coordinate 371,272 of JADKJT010000029.1, forward strand.
CATGCGGTGCCAGCGATACGGGCTCGCGCGCATCGGCCACGGCCAGCACATCACAAATTCGAAGCGAACGACCGTCGAGTGACAGCACTGTCAGACTTCCTTCCGCGCCAGCGGATCAGAAACCGCTGGACCGGTACGTCTGTCGGTCGTAGTTGAACTTGAGTTCGGGCTGCGCCTTCAGCGCAATGAAGAAATTGAAGGCGAAGTTGCCGTTCGGCGCCTGGGTGAATGAAAATACGGCGTTCCAGTCGTGCATCTCGCGCTGCAGGCCAATCTGCTGCGACGCAAATCGGGAACGCGTCACGTCGTACTGGGTGGACCATTGAGCGGCCCACTTCGGCGTGATGTTGAATGACATCGATCCGGTGACATTCTGCGTGGGGGGCGAGATGTACACCGGCGCGCCGATCGCGCCCTGCCCCGAGGTGAGCCCCGTTGGCGGCGCGTTCTGCGCCAGGAAGATGCACCGGTCGTACGCCGCAAGTCCAAAGGCCTTCTGCGCGGCGCACAGCGTCGTCGGATCGTTGACGATCTGCGTGCCGCCGCTGGGCGGACGCTGGCGTGACGCGTTGTACTGCAGGCTCATGCGCCACCCCTGTCCTGACGGCAACGACAGCTGCTGGACCCCGCGCGAGCCCGATCCGGCGGCGTTCATCTGCCGAGACTGCCCGATGACCGAACCGTCAGCGTTGGGCCCCGGACGCGCTTTGGCAGGATCGAGTTCGATGTTCGAGCGCAGACCCAGGAGTCGTCCCAGCAGCCCGACCAGCGCCGACTTGCCATCCATGCTGAACGACACGCCCACGTCGGTGCGATAGGGACTGAACGTCGCCGTATCCGAGATGGGGTCGCCCTGGAACAGTTCATAACTGGTGCGGAAATCCAGACCGGGCAGCAGGTCGGTGCGTCCCGAAATTGAGAAGGTGCGATCGGTGAAGCCGTTGCCCGTATCGGCGCGGACAAAGTCGTACGTCAGCGGTGAGAAGTTCAACGACAGCAGCTTCACCTTCTTGCCGCTCTCCGGATTGGAATCCGCCTCGGCCTTCAGCTTGGCTTCGAACAGCGTCGAGAGATTGACCGAGACGCGATTCTGCTTGAGCGAACCCAGGTAGCCCACGCGTGTCCGCCCCAGTGCACTCAGGTAGGCATCGCTCACCGACGCCTCGGGTGAATAGCTGTACGAAAGGCTGGGAGCGATCGTATGGCGGATGCGCGATACCAGACCGAAGCCGGGCAGAAATCCGTAGATGGTGGGCGACGCGCTGACGGCATAGCTCAACCGTTTCGATTGGCTCACCCAGGTGCCGCCACTGCGCTCGGTGCGCACCCACATGCCCGAACCCGGATCGACATTCGAGACCTGCACGGACGGTGACACATTCCACGACCCGTGGAAGAACCCCGGCAAGCCCACTGACGTGGTCCAGTCCGCGTCGGTCTTGAAGGTTTTCGCGAACACGCGCGTGCTCCGCTGCGACGTGTCGCGAACGCCGATGATTTCGCGTTGTTCGGGATAGTCGTTGACGTACTCATTCATCGCAAACGAGTTCTGCCACACGAAATTGCCGATCTTGATCGGCGTTTCAAATCCGGCCGTCATGGTGCGCCGATCGGCGCGGAACCGCGAACTGTCGATGCCGCCCGTGACACTGTTCGCGTTATAGACGAACGGAAATTGCAGCCCCTGATCAATGCGCTGAGTCTGCGACACCGACACCCGCACCGCCGGCGTCCAGCTGACCAATCCCTTGCCCAGCGTGCCCGTGGAAACGCTGAGCGACGGGAACGTCATTTCCACCTGCGTGCGGCCGGGATACTGCGTGCGATTGCCGCCCAGGTTGATCTGCGCCACCCCCACCTTGGTCTGATACGACAGGTCGGACCGGATGGTGGCGTTCGCCGCCACCGGATTGATCGTGGTGGCGCGCTGGATCTGGGTGTTCTGCACCAAGTTGATCCGCGATGTCAACCGCGTCTGCTTGGAGAAATCCTGATTGTGATTCCAGGTGATGGACGTGTTGGACGAACCGTTGCGCTGGGCCAGGTACGATACCGCCGTCTCACCCGAAATGAAGCGATCCAGCCACCGATAGCGGTATTCGACATTGCCGCGCACAAAGCCCGGATCGGAGCTCGTACTGCGCGCGCCGCTGCGCCAATCGAATGACGCCTCGGCGTTCATGTAATCATTGAGCGCGAAGAAGTACCCCATGTTGGTTACACTGCGCCGATACGACGGACTATTCCGGAACAACTCGGCGATGCCGAAATTCGGCGTCAGCATGCCGCTGCGGCGACCCGAGCGCACGTCCTGAAAGAAGAACGGAATCCAGAACACCGGCACCTCACCGATGTACAGGATGCCAGGCCGCGCCACCATCACATTTTCCGACACGAACTTCATGTCGTGCGTGGTGAAATGAAAATGCGGCTCCTCGTGGTCGCAGTACGTGAACGATCCGTCCTTGGCGTACACGATGTGCTTGCCACTCACCAGCGTGTCCGTGAAGATCGATCCGCGTTGCGCCGTCAGATACAATTTCTGCCCCGACTCCACCGACGTGGAGAAGGCGCCCGTCTGACCGGATCGCGATTCCAGGTCGTAGTCGATACGGCCGCGTGCAATGAAGTCGTCGGATTGCGATCGACCCGGATCGCGCAACCACACGGTGTCACCGAGGGCGATGACCCGCTTGGTGGAATCGTTGTAGGTGATCGAGTCACCCACCAGCATGGTCTCGTCACGCTTGACCGCCGAGGGCTTGCCCTTGAGCACCAGCTCGCGGGTCTTCGCGTCGAACACCACGCGTCCGCCCTGATACTGCACGCGACGAAAGCCGGGTCGATCCAGCATCTCGCGCATGACGGAGTCGGCCGGCTCCCAGTCGAACGTGAGCACCGCGGGCGCGCGCTTGGCCAGGGAGTCATCGAGCCGCCCGCCCGCCGTCTTCCGGACCGGCATGGACTTGGGTGCGCTCACCGGTGGCTTGACCGGCGGCTGTGTGCCCGGCGTCGGCTTGACCGGTACCTGCTGCGCACCCAGCGCGCCGGTGGCCACGAACGCGCACATCGCTAGGGCGCGCGGCGTCGGCCACCACGCCGACCATCGGCGGTGCCTCACGCCCCGAGTGTGTCCTGCGCCGCGAGGCGCCGTTCGCGACGCGAGTACACCAGTCGCGAGAGTCCGATGGACAACTCGTACAGGAAGTACAACGGGATCGTCAGCAGGAACAGCGACGTCGGGTCGCTGCCGGGCGTGATAATCGCCGCGCCAATAATGCACCCGACAAACGCGTGACGCCGGAACTTGGACAGGAACTGCGGCTTCACCAACCCGATGGTGGTCAGGAGCAGGATGACAATCGGCATTTCAAACACCGCGCCGAATGCCAGACACATGGCCATGACGAAGCCGAAATACTCGTGCACGGTGGGCTTCACCTCCACGGCCGCACTCTGGAAACTCATCAGGAATCCGAACGTGACCGGCAAGACATACACATAGGCCAGCGCCATTCCGGCCAGAAACAGGATTGCCGCGCCCACCAACATGGGAATCACGATCTTTTTCTCGTGACCATACAGCGCCGGCGAAAGAAAGCCCCAGACCTGCCAGATAAGGACCGGTGACGCCGCGATGAGTCCCAACGCGATCGACGTGTTCATCACGATGTCGAACAGGTCGCTGGGATGCGTCACCATCAACGGGCTGTGCAAGTACGGCTGAATGGGCCGTGACAGCAGCGCGATCACATCAATCTGCTTGGTATACAGCAGCGCGAACGCCCCACCGACGCCCAATGCGATCGCAATGGCACACCGAAACAACCGCCAGCGCAATTCCTCGAGGTGATCGAGAAACGGCATTTCCGCCTGTGTCATCCCCAACATCGTGATCCGTACCTGGCGTTTCGAGGAGCCGTCAGCGCAGCAGCTTGAGTTGCTCGGCGGCCAGATCGGCCTCGAGACTCTTCGGATAGCGGCTGACTACGTCCGTCAGCATCTTGCGCGCTTCGGGCGTATTACCCTGCTGCAGGGCAATCTGTGCCCGCTTGTACAGCGCCGTTGACGCGCGGGGCGATGCCGGGTATTTCGTGACCACCGCCCCATAGGCGGCATCGGCGCCAGCAAGGTTCTTCTCCTTGTTGAGCGACTCGGCAATGAAATACTGCGCGTCGGGCGCTTGCTCGCTGTCCGGATACTTGGACAGCAGTTCCTGAAAGAGCATGCGCGCGGTGGACGGACTGCCACGCTTCATCTGATCCGTGCCGTCCTGATACAACTGTGCCGGCCCGGGTCCGCGCGGAGTCGTGTCGACAACGGGCGGAACGACACCGGTCGAGGGAGGCACTGACGTCGGTGGCACCGAGGTGCCCACTGGCACCACCGGAGTCGTGACCGGGGGCGTGGCGGCCGCGGCATTGTTGCGCGCCTCGAGCTCGGCGCGGAACCGGTTCAGATTCGCCTGGCTCTGGCCCAGCAACGCCTGCACCTGCAGCAGCTGCTCCTTGATGTTGCGCAATTCGCCGCGCACATCGCCCTGAATGCTGACGGTACGCGCACTGATGCGACCGAGCGAGTCGTTGGCCGTGGCAATCAGGCGCGACGCCTGCAGCAGCGCGTCACGTTGCTCCGTGTCCCGCCGCAACAGCTCGGTGCGCAGCGACGCCACGTCGCTCTGCACGATGCGCACATCGCTCCGCGTCGCAAAACAGCCCCCCGTGGCGAGCAGCGCCACGAAGGGGATCATCCGCCGCACCCGACGGCCACGCGCCACCGTGCGCGCGTCAACGCACACGGGCGCAGCGTGCCTCATCACGGCGCGCGAAGCTGGTCGCCGCCGGCGATGATCTCGAACTCGTCGCGACGATTCTTTGCCCAGGCTTCCTCACCCGTTCCCTGCACCGCCGGACGCTCGCGACCAAACGTGGTGGTCTCGATGCGCGAGGCATCGATGCCCCGATCGGTCAGGTAACGCTTGGCCGATTCCGACCGACGGCGACCCAGCGCAATGTTGTACTCATCGCTGCCACGGTCATCGCAGTGGCCCGCAATGCGAATGCGCAGCTGCGGATTGGCGTTGAGGATCTTGATCTTGTCGTCCAGCGAGGCCTTCGCGTCGTCGCGCAGATCGTCGGCGTCGTACTCGAAGTAGATCGTCGACAGCACCGCGGCCCGCGCGGCCGCGACCTTGGCCGCCATCTCGGCCGAGTTGTCGGTGTTCCGCGGCGTCGTCGGCTCGGTGCGCGTCGGGGTCGGAGCCGGATTGGTCGCGGGCGTCGGCGGCGTCACGACGGGTGTCGTCTTCTTCTTGCATGCGCCAAGCGCCAGCGCGGAGGCCGCCAGCAGCACGAACAGACGAGACGAACGAATCATGTCGAAAAGCTCCAAAGGTGGAGGTGAAAGAGAATCAAGACGGACCTACGGTGACATCTGTCGAGGCGACCAGGCGGCCAGTCGCGCCGCCGAACCGGTTTTCAACTGCCGCGTGCGACCGGATTCGACATCGACTACCCACAGCTGACGCACCCCACTGCGATCGGACGTGAACACCAGGTGACGTGAATCCGGCGCCCAACTGGGATCCTCATTGCGACCTTCCGACGCGACCGATCGCATGGATTGATCGCGCAGGTTGATCGTCATGATCTGCTTGCTGTTTCCGTTCAGCGACTGAAAGGCGATCAGGCGTCCGTCGGGAGACCAGTCGGGACCCGTGCGATTGTTGCGATCCCCATACGTGGAGGCATTCAGCACTTCGGCGTTCGTGCCGTCCACATCGCTAATATACACATCGCTTGGGCCGGAGCGGTCACTCATGAACACGATTCGCTGACCGTCCGGACTGAAGGACGGTTGCAGGCTTGCACGGCCGCGCCCGGACGTGATTCGCCGGGGCGCGCCTCCCTCGATGGGAACGGCATACATGTCCGTCCCGTTTTCGCCCACCCGAGCGAAAATCACCGTGCGACCGTCTGGCGAAATGGCGGGCGAGATGTCGTTGCTGTTGGGCGCGGAGGCCAACACGCGCTGCGCGCCGGTCGTCAGGTCAACAAACATCAGCGGGTTCCGCCCGCCATCCAGGACACTGTAGACCAACGCCCGACCAGACGGCACCCACTGTGCCGACATCCCTGACGGGGTCACAGGGATCACATTTGCGCCGTCGCTGTCAATTGTCCACACCCGGCCGTCGCGAGTGAATGCGATGCGCGTCTGAGCAATGCCACGCTGCCCGGTGATCCACTCAACGATGCCGTCCGAAATCCCGTGCACCGCCATGCGCCACGTCGGCGAACCGGCCGGCGCGGGCAGGGGAAAGTCTTTCTGGTTGACGACGGCCTTCTTGGCCACATCATGTAGCGCGATACGTAGCCAGCCGGACGGCAACAGGGTTCCCTGCACGACACCATCAGCGCCCAGCTTGCTGTACAGCGCGTAGTTCGCGGGCCCGATCGGGGCCGCCACACTCGACGACGCGATGATCGTGAACTGATCGCTGAAATCCAGGTCGCGTGACAGCATAGTGGCTAACGAGTCACCCATCGGCCCCGATATCGGCTGGACCAGCACGCCCGTCTTCTGACCCGCTCGCACGCTGAGGCCAAGTGTGACCCCGGGCTGGCGGTCCTGAGCGTCCACCGCAGCGGCCGTTCCCGCCAGCCACAGCACCGCAAAGGTTGCTCGAAGTGCAGAGGTGCGCCCAAGGGCGCGGAGGGTGGCGAATGGCATCATGAGGTCAAGGGCGGAGCGCGTAGTCAAATGTGAAATAGACAATGAGGACATCGTCGCTCCAGCCGGACGGCAGCGGCCCAAAGGTGCGCGCGGTGCCCACCGACTCCACCGTGGCCTGCGCTTCAAGATCAAACGACCGATCGCCGGACGCCTTGACGATTTCGATACCGGTGACGGAGCCATCACGGCGAATGACGAACTTCACCTCGGTCACCAGCGCGGCCGACACCCGCCGAGGCGAATAGGCCAACGTCAGCTGGCGCACGATGTTGTTCAGATACCCAGGGAACGGGAACGCGATCCCCTCCGTGCGCATGTTGCGCACGTCTGCCCCTTTCCCACCGTCCTGGCCGCTGCCGGCCTTCGGCAACGCGGCCTTGGTCGCCGAGGCAGCCTTGGCCCCTGCCGCCTTTGAGCGTACCGCTGATGGAGTCGCCTTGGGGGTCGCTGCCGCCGGCGCCTTCTTGCTCGGCAATGCCTTCTCGACCGGCGCTCGCTCGGCACCAGAGGGTGCAGCCGCCGTACTGGCCATTGCCGCGTCCTTCGACGTCACGACCCCCGCCTGACGAACACCCTTGGGAGCGCCGATCAGCTCGACGCGATAAATGGGCGGGCGTGGGGCATCCTGTTGGAGCCCCCACACCACCAGCGCAGCCAGGAAACTCAGGTGAATGACACCAGAGACAGCCAACCCCGTCCGGAGCGCTCCGGACGCCGACGCGTTCCGCCGACGCGCGACCAGCAGGGTCACGGCGGAGTCTCCGGCTCGCCCACCAGCCCCACATCCGTGACGCCGGCGGCCTTGGCCGCTGCAATCACCCGCAGCACGGTGCCGTAGTCGACGTTTTCGTCCGCACGCACGAACACGCCGCCACCGCCCTTCTTGTCGGACAGGGCCTTGATACTGGCGGAGAAATCACGATAGCTCAATAGGACGTCGTCGGCGTAGATGCGACCGCGCCGGTCGATGGTGACCACCAGCCCGCTCTTTGCATCCAGCGGGCGCACGTCGGCCTTGGGCAGTGCGATGTCCACCCCACCCTGCATGATGGGCGCCGTGATCATGAAGATCACCATCAACAGCATCATCACGTCAATCAGCGAGACCACGTTGATCTCGCCGTTGACGCCCATGCGGTCACCGCGATGACGGCCGCGCATAGTGAATCAAATCCTGCCTTCGCGCACCATCAGCGCGATGAGTTCCGATCCGAAACCTTCCAGCGATCCATCAAACCGATTCAACCGCGCCGCAAAGATGTTGTACGCGAACGCCGCCGGAATGGCCACGGTCAGGGCGGCCGCAGTGGCCAGCAGCGCCGTGGCGATACCTGGCGCGACGGCACTGATATTCCCCGACCCTTTCTGGACGATGCCGTCGAACGCACTGATCACGCCGAGCACGGTGCCCAGCAAGCCGATCAGCGGACTGACACTGCCCACCGTGGCCAACCACGGGATGAACTGGCCCAACGCCTCGCGCTCCTTGCCCGACTCGGCATCGAGCACCAGTCGCAGCGCCTCGACTTGCGAACCGGACAGTCGCGCCGTGCGCTCCGCGGTCGCTCCCATCGCCGGCTTGGTGTCGTTCAGGAACTGCACGGCGCGGGCGAACACCGCCGTAAACGCACTGCTCTTCGCGCGCTGCGCCAGCTGTATGGCCTCGTCAATGCCGCGCGCGCGTTCGAAGTCGTTCACGAAGGCCCGACCATTGGACTCCGCGACCCGGAATGCGCGCCACTTGGCAAACATGATGGCCCACGAAAGCAACGACAGCGCGACAAGCAGGAGCAGCACGCCCTTCGTGACGAGATCCGAGCGAAGAATCATTCCCACCAGCGAGCCCGACGTCGTGGACGGCTTCGCCCCCAACTGCAGCAAGGCCAGCATCATCACCGGCATCCCGCTCAACGCGTGATCGCGCCGGTACGGCGCCCCGCAAAGTAGCGATACGTATTGGCGAGCCCGTCCGGCAGCGACACCGTGGGTGTCCACCCCAGCACCTCGCGCGCCTTGCTGGTCTGGAGCGCCGACCGCGCCAACTCACCAGCCCGCGCCGGCGCATAGTCGATGGCCGCCGTGGCACCCGCCACTGACTGCAGTGTGGTCGCCAGCGTATTCACCGACGTCTCGATGCTGGTGCCGATGTTGAACGCTCGCGCGTCAAGCCGACCGGGCTTGGGCAGCGTCTCGGACGTGGCGGCCGCGAAGTTCGCGTTCGCCACATCGCCAGCGTACACGTAGTCCCGAGTCTGCTCGCCATCGCCATACACCGTGAGGGCACGACCATCGAGAATGCGATTGCAGAAAATGGCCACCACGCCGGCTTCCCCATGCGGGTCCTGACGCGGACCGTACACATTGCCATAGCGCAACGCCACGGTATCCAGTCCATGCACGCGTCCGTAATACGCGAGGTAGTACTCCACCGACAACTTCGTGATCCCGTACGGGGATTCCGGATCCTTGGCGAAGACCTCCGTACTGGGTGGCGGATCGAAGTCGCCGTAGAGCGCTCCGCCCGTCGACGAGAAGACGACGCGTGTCGCGTGTCCGCTGGCCTGTACGGCCTGCATGATATTCAGCGTGCCGAGGATGTTGCGGGTGGCATCGTACACCGGATCGAGCACGCTCCGACGCACATCGATTTGCGCCGCCAGGTGACAGATGACATCGAAGCCGCCGTCACGGACGAGTGCTGCGGCCTCTGGTGTGGTGATATCTCCGCGCACAAAGCGCGCCGACGGTGGCAGATTTTCTTCGCGACCGCTGGACAGGTCGTCGAGTACGGTAACGTCCCAACCGCCGGCGACGAATCGATCGCCCACATGCGACCCGATAAAGCCCGCGCCACCGGTCACCAGTACCGTCTTCGCCATGCCGTCACTTCCTCGCGCCAGGGTTGTCAGCATCATCTCACCCGATGCGGCGACAGCACTCCACGGTCGGTGACCACAAAGCGCGCACGGCCGCTCGGCTCATTGAGACGTTCGGAATCCCACAATGTACACACGCGCTCGCGACAAGGGGTCGCGAGCGCGCTTCGACGTTTTGTGGAGACACACAGAACGTGAGGTGAATCACGCGAACGCCCCCCCGCAGGGAGTCGTTCGCAACCAACTCAGGGCAGCCGCGTGATGCGACGCGCTTTCACGCCGGAAGCAATTTCCGGGAGTGACTGCCGGATGACGATGGCCGCGCTCCCCGTTGCGCCTACCCGCACCACGCGAACGTCCGCGATGCGTTCCTCACCGCCGGTGGCCGACCGACGCACGAGCGCGAACTGCTCGCCCGCCTTCACGCCTTGCGCCTGACCGGCCGCAAGCAACACGTAGCTTTGCAGCGTCGGCAGCACCTCCCCGGCGTCGATCCAGGTCACGCTGGTTTCGACATCGGTGCCGGTGACCCGTTCTGCGTGCTGCTCGACGGCCGCAGCAGCGCCCTCGATGGGAAACAGGGCCTCCCCCTGCTCAATGATCCCCGTGACCGAACGCACATAGGCGTGAACCGACGTGCCTGGCCTGACCTGCGTGACCTGCAGGATGCCGGTGGGGATTCCCACGTGGACACCCGGAGTGAGCGGCCCTCCATCCTTCACCGCAACAAGCCGATCCCCTACGGAGAGCACGGTCCCGGCGGGGGGGGTGATCTCGACCTCATCCGCCAGTTGCATGCGCTTTGCTTCCGGCATGGCACCGCCAGCGTCATCGAGACGCCGCACCAGACGACCCGCCTGCGTCCAACGTGCTGCAGCCACCGGGAACGGCGCGGCTGCATACTCACCATGACGAGGCGCCGCCTCCGCGTGAAGCATGACCGCCTTTGCCGCGGCCGCCGCAATGTCGGCGTCCGGCAAACGGAGCAGGAAGACCGTAGGCAACTCGCCCGCCGGGCGCGCGGCTCGCAGGTCGGCGGCACCCACCAAGCCAATGCGCACGGGTGTCACGGTCAACAGATGCTCCGATTTCACCTGCGGGCGCATCTGAATACGCGGAGTCATCGATGCACTATCCCGCGCCGCCGCCGTGTCGCGTGGCACGGCCGCCAACGCAGTCCTGGGATCGCGTACCGCGCTCTGCTCTGCCGCGGTGGCTCGCTTTGACGTGGTTGGCGCGACGTTGGCCTTGCCCGAGGTTTGTGCTGTCAGGGCGCCTACCGGTCGGCCGGACACGACGGGCCCAGTCAGAACTGGCGCTGGCAGCGCTGGCGCTGCCGGCGTCATGGCGACCTTGGGGGTTGCCGTATCCTTTGGTGCGGGCGAGACAGACGCCGACGCCACCACGGCTCGGCGCGACGGTATCACCAGCCTCGTGCCGATGCGAAGTGCCGTGTCACTGGACAGCGCAATGCCGTTGCGTCGCGCAACGGCGCGCCATTGATGACCATCACCGTAGTATCGACTGGCGATGCTCCACAGGGTCTCGCCCGCCTTCACGAGGTGCGTCGTCGATGCGGTGTCTTTCCGCGCGGACGGTTTCGCTGCTGGCTGCTTTGGCGGCGTCGTCTGTTCGCCGGCGGACTGGGCCGTCGAGACGGGTGGTGGATCCTGCGCCCGAATCACCGTAGGGTGCCAGGTCAGCAGCAGTGCCAGCGTGGCCAGAATGGCCATCACGACCCGCGCCAACAGGAGGCGCGATGCGGAATGGTCGACGGCAGAAATGTGCGCCTGTTCGGCAGAGCGCATCGGCGAGCCTCTCGGTGGAAAGACCGGTACGTCGCAACATTGGCGGCGCATCCCAGGTCCGTCCGGCATGTAGTTGGACGGTTCCCAACGGCAGACGCCCGCCGCGCACGCGCGTCACGTACGCGGCATCACGTCTGCGGCCCCCTCTGTTTCAGCCGGAGGCCAGATTCACAATCGGGTGGAGCGTGCGGTCAATTCAGAACGGCAAATCGTCGTCTTCGTCTTCCAGCGCCCCTGGGAAGTCGCTGAAGTCGTCACCCTTGGCAGGTGCTCCAGGCGCTCCGGCCGGCTTGGCGCGTGGTGGTGCCGCCGCACGGCGCGGCGTGCCACTTTCCATGTCCTCACTGCCGCCAGGACGCCCACCCAGCAGCATCAGCTCGCGAACGCGGATCTCGGTGGTGTATCGCGTCTGGTTGTCCTTGTCTTGCCACTGCCGATACTCGATCTCGCCTTCGACGTAGATCTTTTCGCCCTTCTTGACGAACCGTTCCACAACATCAGCGAGGCCGGAGCCCTTGCTGTTATTCCACACCACACAGCGATGCCACTCGGTCTTTCCTGCTTGGCGCCGGTCTGGTCGTTCCACGAGCGACTGGTCGCCAGGGAGAACTGCGCCACCTTGCCGCTGCTGCCGACGGTACGAATTTCGGGATCACTCCCGACGTTGCCAATAAGAATGGCCTTGTTCAGACTGCGGCTCACGGTGCCTCCTTGCTGAGCGGACATGGGCCGGCATCGAGACGTTCGTGCCGGGGTTGTTGGGTAAGCTAGGAGGGTTCGCCGGAAGCACCAAACCCGCGCGTTTCACCGCCACGCCTTTTGTTGCAGGGGGCCCCGACGCGCCCCTGTTGGACGGCAATCAGGCGCTGGTCGGCCGCTCCCACCGCAAGACTAGCGCATCCTCCAAGGGGTCGCGGTAGTAGGCGCGCCGCCGACCGACCGGTTCGAACCCCCGCGAAGCGTACAGTCCCCGGGCCGCGTCGTTGGAGAGGCGAACCTCAAGGAACACGGTCGCCAATCCCAGCGCGGCGCCTGAGGCCAGCGCCGCATCAAGCAACTGCGCCGCGATGCCGCGACGACGGAGCCAGGGCGCTACCGCGATATTGGCAATCTCGCCTTCGTCGAGTACGTGCAGCAACACGCAATATCCGCACAAAGCGTTCCGTGCATCCACCGCGACGGTAAGCCGCGCATACGGTTGCGACAACAGCTCTGTAAATGCCGATACCGGCCACGGGTCACTGAACGCGTCCCGTTCAATGGCCGCCATCGTGACGACATCGCTTGCGTCCGCGGGTCGCAGGGTGATCGGCCCAACCAGCTCGGCGGCCTTCACCCGTGCGATGGAAGCGACTGCTGATGCGTCAACTCCCACTTCACCTGGGCTTCTGCCAGACGACCGTAGGCCGGTTCCCAGCGATCCAGCGCGACGCGTCCATATCGTCGCCACTGGTGCACCCGCCCGAGCTGCGCCGCATCGGGGACCACCGGCGTTTCCTGCTCGGAGTTCACCGATCCGAGCACGACCAGTTGATGGCGCGTCGCGACAAGCACCGCCAGTGCATCCGCCGAGACACGAACCACGTCACCGTCAGCATGCACGAACAGGTCATGGTCGATGGTAACCGGCAACGCATAGCGCTCACCACGCAAGGCGTCCGCATGCACCACAAACTGCCCGGCAGTGGTGTGAGATGCCGCGGCCAGCAGGAGTGAAGGCACCGCGAACAGTGGCACACCCGTGGCGTGGGCGAGTCCTTTCGCCACGGCAGCGGCAATGCGCAGTGACGTGAAACTGCCCGGGCCACTGCCGCACACAATGGACGCCAAGTCCGTCGGCATCGCATCGGCAAACGCGAGCACGCGTTGGACGGCCGGGAATAGCGCGTCGTCTCTTGAGGCGCCCATGGCAACAGCGCAGCGCTCCACCAGCGCATCACCGCGCAGCAGCGCGACTGACCCTGATGCCGACGACGCCTCAATGACCAGCGTGAAGCCGGCGTCCGGAATGCGGTGCGACGGTACGCTCATTGGCGGCGCGGCGCGTAACGAAGTGACATGTCTCACGATCTCCTCGCGCGCAGCGCACGGCAAGGGTGACGCACGCGACAGCTGCACGGAGTCGGCGGGGTGCCCCGTCAGGCAGCGGCGATTCGCATGCCGTTGCGGTCCGGGGCGACGATCGGGTCTACCCGATTGGCACCGAGTTGCAAGGTCTCCAGCGGATCGCCGTTCGCGGCGGCAACGCGCGCCAACGTGCCGTTCTCCGCGAGGCCGATCGCCACATCCAGGATATCGCCGTCGAATGCCGCATGCCGATCGGGCGTCATGATGTCGAGCACCTTGCCAACCGACATTGCCTTACGGTACGGCCGTTCCGCCGTGAGTGCCTCATACACATCGGCGATGGCCAGCACGCGAGCCGTGAAGTCCAATTGCTCGGCACTGAGGCTCCAGGGGTATCCACGACCGTCAATGCGCTCGTGGTGATGCGCCGAAGACGCGGCGAAGTGCCGAAACGCCGACACCCGATCGAGTATCTGCCTCGTCCATCGCGGATGCTTCCGGATCTCGTCTCGTTCGCGATCCGTCAATCGGCCGGGTTTGTCGAGAATCGTATTTGAGACCCCCAGCTTGCCGATGTCATGCAGCAGGCCTGCGCGCAGGATGTCACGGGAGAGATCGTCACCCGCGCCCATCGACTCGGCGATGCACACGGCGTACCGCGCCACATTCGTCGAGTGTCGGTAGGTGAACGGCGTTTTGGCGTCGATGACGGCGGCAAACGCATACGCGGTCGCATCGAGCCGCGCTTCCGTGGCCAGCAGCGGCGTGCTTCCCGGCTCGAGCGCCAGCACCGCTGCATCCAGACGATCCGCATCAGCGAGGTGTGCCCACCAGTGGGTGTCGCGCTTCCATCCGGCAATGCGCGTAACCAGCGACGGATCGAACCACCGACCGCTGCGCGACTGCAGCATCGCCAACGCGGTACGGAGCCCTTGCTCCGTCCAGAACACCTCGAACGTCTGCGCAATGAGCAGGATGCGGGCCAGGAGCGGAATTGCATCGCCGGCCAATCCGACGGGATACCCAAGGCCACACCAGTGTTCGTCAACGTGACCGATCGCGTCGGACGTCTGCTGCGGGAAGCCCAGCGCAACGGCAATCTGCGCGCCTCGCTCGCAGCGCGCCTGGATGATCTCCCTGGTCATGTGCGGTGTCTGGGCGATGCGCAAGAAGTGCTGGATGCGCGCGAGGGGATTGCGGCCCACGCCGCAGTTGCGTGCGGTGCGCATGGCCAGCCGCCAGCGATTGTGCCAGTCCACCAAGCGCATTTCACGCTTGACCTCTTGATCCGCCGAGCCAAACAGGGCCGCCATCCGTGCCGCGTTGCTTGAGCAACCGGCGTCTTTCAACAGCGCGGCATAGTACAACGCCCCCAACGAGTCTGCATCGAGCGCCAATTCGCGACCCAGCCGCATGGCGATGAGCGCCGTGCGCAGCGTGTGGCCTGGACGTTGACCTTCCGTGAGATCCAACGCATATGTGAGCGCCGACATGACCTCCGCAAGACGCACTGTGCGCAAGCGGGGATCGGCCGGGCGATCAGTGTCAGGTCCGGGCACGGAGCGGAGGCGAAACAGGAGAGGGTGTGGCCGTCGCCGGCTGCACACTCAGGACGGACTACCATCGACTCCGGTCACGACGCGCCGCCAATTCACCCGGTGCTTGTGTGATCCACGGAGAGTCGACGTCGATCGCTGTGCTCCGCATCATGTCGAAGCTCAATCGCGATCGCCCCGGCCGGCAGCCCGTCTGACGCGCGATCCGGCCACTCCACCAGCAACACGGGTGCATTGGCCACCAGCTCGTCCCACCCGATCGCGTCGAGCTCTGCCGTCGAACGGAGTCGATACAGGTCGACATGGATCACTGGACCACGCGGCGCCGCATACTCCTGGATGAGGGCAAACGTGGGGCTCGTCACGGCCACCACATCGACGCCCAGCCCGGCGCATATCGCGCGGATCAATGTCGTCTTCCCCGCCCCGAGATCACCGGAAAACGTCAACACCGCCGGGCGCGGGAGCGCGGCGCCCAGCGCCTGTCCCCATGCCTGCAGCGACGCCAGATCCGGTGCGCGCGGGGCACCCCGACCCAGCAGTTCCTCGAGCGAGGTCGTGTTCACCATGCGCCGGTCCGGCGCAACCGATCATCGCCCACGGCGTCCCCCGAAACGTTTCATCGGTGCGGAACCCGGCGGTCGCTTGGCCGCCTTGGATTCACCACGTGCCTGCGCGGGCTTCTCCCCCAGTGCCGTGCGCACCTCAAACAGCTGATCACGCAGACGCGCCGCCGCCTCGAAGTCCAGCGCCGTCGCGGCTTCGCGCATCGCAACCTCCAGTTCGCCCACCAGCGTCTCCAACTCCTCGCGTGAACGCGCCATCCGCTCACCACCGATCGCGCGCGTGGCCGGTGCCGCGACGTCCTTTTCGATCCGCGCGTCCGCGACGCGGGTAATGAAACGCACTTCGTCGACGCTCTTGATCACGCCGTGCGGCACGATGCCGTGCGCGGTGTTGTGGTCACGTTGAATGTTCCGTCGACGATCGGTCTCCCCGATGGCGCGTTCCATGGAGCCGGTCACGCGGTCGGCGTACAGAATCGCCATGCCGGTCAGATGCCGGGCGGCGCGGCCGATGGTCTGTATGAGCGCCCGGTCACTGCGCAAAAATCCTTCCTGATCGGCATCGAGAATCGCCACCAACGACACTTCGGGCATGTCGAGCCCTTCGCGCAGCAGGTTAATGCCGACGAGCACATCGAACTCGCCGAGGCGCAGTCCGCGTACAATCTCCATGCGCTCGATCGCATCAATGTCGGAATGCATGTAGCGTACCCGCACGCCCATCTGTTGCAGGTAGTCGGTGAGATCTTCCGACATGCGCTTGGTGAGCGTGGTCACCAGCACGCGTTCGCCACGGCGTTCACGCTGGCGGATTTCGTGCAACAGGTCATCCACCTGACCCTTCACCGGGCGGATCTCGAGCACGGGATCCAGCAGGCCGGTTGGGCGAATCACCTGCTCCACCACGACGCCCTCAGACAGCTGCAGTTCCAGCTCCCCGGGGGTGGCCGAGACATTGATCAGTCGCGGCACCAACGCCATGAATTCCTCGAATACCAAGGGACGGTTGTCGAGCGCGCTCGGCAGGCGGAATCCGTAGTCCACCAGTGTCAACTTGCGGGCGCGATCGCCGTTGTACATGCCGCGAATCTGCGGCAGTGACACATGCGACTCGTCGACCACCACCAGGTAATCGTCGGGGAAATAGTCCAGCAAGCACGCGGGGCGCTCGCCCGCCTCGCGTCCGCTCAAGTGGCGCGAATAATTCTCGATCCCGGCGCACGTGCCGATCTCCGCCATCATCTCCAGATCGAAGTTCGTGCGCTGCTCGAGCCGTTGCGCTTCCAGCAGCTTCCCCTGCTGCTGCAGCTCGGCCAGCCGCTGCGCCAGCTCTTCACGAATGGCCGTTGACGCGCGCGCAATAGTGGGACGGCTGGTGATGAAGTGCTTGGCCGGATACACCGCCGTTCGCTCCAGCGTGGCAATGGTCTCGCCGGTGAGCGGATCGATCTTGGAAATGCGCTCGATCTCATCGCCCCACATTTCCAGTCGCACCGCCTGCTCTTCATAGGCGGGAAAGATCTCGACGGTGTCGCCACGCACCCGAAACGTGCCGCGGTCGAACGCCACATCGTTGCGCAGGTACTGAATGCCCACCAACGCCCGCAGGATGTCGTCACGCGCGATCTGCTGTCCCTTG
Source organism: Gemmatimonadaceae bacterium (assembly GCA_016720905.1). Lineage (NCBI taxonomy): Bacteria > Pseudomonadati > Gemmatimonadota > Gemmatimonadia > Gemmatimonadales > Gemmatimonadaceae > Gemmatimonadaceae bacterium. The sequence continues at coordinate 388,519 of JADKJT010000029.1, forward strand.
GCGAGCGAGACCATCCGTTCGCGGTACGCGATGGGATCACCGAGTCCGTAAATGGCCGAGACCGTGGACACAATCACCACGTCGCTGCGCTCCATCAACGACGACGTCGCCCGCAGGCGCAGCCGATCGATATCCTCGTTGATACTGGCGTCCTTCTCGATGTACGTGTCGCTGGACGGGACATACGCTTCGGGCTGGTAGTAGTCGTAGTACGAGATGAAGTACTCGACGGCGTTGTTGGGGAAGAAGCTTTTCAACTCCCCGTACAACTGCGCTGCCAGCGTCTTGTTGTGCGACAACACCAGCGTGGGGCGACCCCATTGCTGGATGACATTCGCGATGGTCATGGTCTTGCCCGAGCCGGTGACGCCCAAGAGGGTCTGGAATCGGTCGCCACGCAGCAGACCCCGACTCAGCTCGGTGATCGCGCGCGGTTGGTCGCCCGCCGGCTCGAACGGCGACTGCAGCATGAAAGGCTGGGCCATGCCGTAATATAGCACGCACATCGGCGTTTGTTCGGGTAGCCCCGTTCGCCGATTCCCGACCCCGCCCTATTCGTCGGAGGTGATCTTCTCCCGGCGCCCCACGGCCCCGATCCCTTTCACCCGGCGGGCCGCTTTCATGATGCGTTCCAGATGGGCCAGGTTCTCCACCTCCACCATGGCCGAGCCGCTCACCTTGCCGTCGATGGTCTTGAGCTCAAGGCTCTTGATGTCCGTTCCGGTGGCGCTCACGGCCGCCGCGACATCGGCATAGAGTCCCCGGCGATCAATCCCCTCCAGCGCCAGCCGCACCACGAATCGCTCCCCCGCCATTTCGTGCCAATCAATCTCGAGGCGTCGCTCGGGTTCATGCACCAGCAACAGCAGATTGGGGCAATCGCCCCGATGAATGCTGACGCCGCGTCCGCGGGTGACGTAGCCCACCACGTTGTCGCCCGGTACCGGCTGGCAACACTGGGAGTAGCGCACGAGCAATCCGTCGGCACCCTGAATGCGTATCCCCTTGCCGGTGCCCCGCACGCGATCGACAATGCGGGCGAGGGTGCTGGGCTTTTCGGCCGGCTCCGGTGCGTTCTCCAATTCCGGATGTAATGCCTTGACCACCTGCATCACGTGCACGTCGCCGGCGCCGACCGACGCAATCAGGTGTATCGCATCTTTCAGCTTGAGCTGTCGGGCAATCGGGAGCAGGGCCTGATCATCGGCCTTGGGCAGTCGACGTCGCCGCAGTTCCCGCTCAATGATCTCGCGCCCCAGCCGCATGGCCGACGAGCGTTCCTCCAGTCGCAGCATCTGCCGGATCTTGTGCCGCGCCCGACCGGTGCGCACATGGGCCAGCCAATCCCGACTGGGTTTGGCGTTCGGATTGGTCAGGATCTCAACCGTTTCCGAATTCTTGAGCTCCCGCGACAACGGCGCGATGCGACCGTTGATCTTGGCGCCCGCGCAGCGCGCGCCAACCTGCGTATGCACGGCGAACGCAAAGTCCAACGGCGTCGCCCCCTTGGGCAGCTGGATGACGTCGCCGGTGGGCGTGAACACAAAGATCTCGTCCTGATACAAATCCAGCTTGAGGAACTCCAGGAACTCGCCCGGAGTCTCGGCGTCGAGCTGCAGTTCCAGCACCTGGCGAAACCACGTCAGGTGTCGATCGAGCTCATCAGAGTTCTTGCTGGACTCCTTGTACAGCCAGTGCGCCGCGATGCCGAAGTCGGCCGTGCGATGCATGTCGCGCGTGCGAATCTGGATCTCGAACAGTTGTCGCCCCGGACCGAACACCGTGGTATGCAGCGACTGGTAGCCGTTGGATTTGGGCTGCGCAATGTAGTCCTTGATGCGCTCCTGCACCGGCGTCCATCCGTCGTGAATCACGCCCAGCGCGTGATAGCATTCGAGGATGTTCGGCACGATCACGCGAATGGCCAGCAGGTCGTAGATATCCTCATACGGCCGGTCGCGCTGCTGCATCTTTTTGTAGATCGACCACAGATGTTTCGGTCGACCCGTGACTTCCACGTCGGCGATGCCCGCGTCGGTGAGACGCTTTTCCAGCGGCTCGCGCATCTGCGCGATCAGCTCCTCGCGCTCCCCGCGCTTGGACGCCACCATCTTGGCCAGCGTCTTGTAGGCCTCGGGCTCGAGATGCTTGAACGCCAGGTCTTCCAGCTCCCACCGCATCTTCGCCATGCCGAAGCGATGGGCCAGCGGCGCATACAAGTCGCGGGTTTCCTGCGCAATGCGGCGGCGCTTCTCGGCGGCCAGCCATTCCAGGGTGCGCATGTTGTGCAGTCGATCGGCCAACTTGATCAGAATGACGCGCGCATCCTTGGCGATGGACAACAGCAGCTTGCGATAGTTCTCGACCTGTCGCTCTTCCCGCGACGACAGCGGGAGGTTGGCGATCTTCGTGAGGCCGTCGACAATCTGCGCAATCTCGGGGCCGAATTCGCGCTCGACATCCTCGATGGTGATGTCGGTGTCTTCCACGATATCGTGCAGCAGGCCGCTGGCCACCGTGGCCGTGTCCAACTGCAGGTCGGCCAGGATTCGCGCCACTTCCACGCAGTGCGACACATACGGTTCACCCGAATGACGCACCTGACCGGCGTGCGCCGCGTCCGAGAATCGATAAGCGCGCACCAGCAGCTCGTGATCGAGCTTCTCGTACGTGCTGTCGGCACTCGGACCGAATCCGGGGATCACCTCATGCAGCGCAACCGTCGTCACAACAGACCTGCCTCCGCAAAGCTCATGTATCGTCCACGACCCACGATGATGTGGTCGTGCACCGGGATGTCCAACAAGCGCCCGGCCGCCACCAACTGTTCCGTCACCACCCGATCCTCGGCCGATGGCGTCGGATCACCACTGGGGTGATTGTGCACCAGGATCACCGCCGCCGCCCGCTCCGCGATGGCCTCGCGAAACACTTCGCGCGGATGCACCAGCGATGAGTTGAGCAGACCGCGTGTCACCAGCACATCCCGTTCCAGTCGATGCTGCGCATCCAGCACCGCCACATGGAACTCCTCCACCGGCAACTCCTGCAACCGTGGCGCGTACACCGCCGCCACATCCCGCGGCGAGCGCAGCGGCACGCCTGCCTCCCTCGCTTCCAGTGATAGCCGTCTCCCGAGTTCCAACGCCGCATGCACGGCCGTCGCCCGCGCCTGCCCCACGCCATGCACTCGCGTCAACGCCGCCAACGGCATGGCCGCCAACCGGCCAAGCGAGCCGTCGGCGTGTTCCAGCACGGCCTGTGCGCACTGCAACGCCGATCCCCTTGTACTCCCTGTGCCCAGGATCGTCGCCAGGAGTTCGATCGTGCTGAGCGCCTGCGCGCCCAGCGACCGCAGTCGTTCCCGTGGCCGTTCCGTGTGCGGCAGCTCACGAATAGTTAGCGCGGGTCGACCAGACTGGCTAGTCGGAATTATCACAAATCTGCTCCTCTTGAGGGATATTCTGCCTGTTCGCGTCCCATCATGGCGAGATTTGGCGGCACCAACGGTATCGCGTTGCTGCTCGGGTGATCGCTATCCTGCGGGATGACCGACGCCACGCCGATTGATCAGTCGTTCGACCCTGCCAGCCCTGCCGAATGGGATGCCTTGCACATGCTGGGGGAACGCATGCTGGGCGAGATGCTATACCGACTCCGCGGACTGCCTGAGTCACCCGCCTGGCAGCCGATGCCGCTGGCGGTGCGGCAGTCGTTGCAAGAGTCCGTGCCGCGCGAAGGGATCGGCGCCGATGCGACCTACGCGCAGTTCGTCGAACGCATCCTGCCATATCCCAATGGCAACTGGCATCCGCGGTTCTTTGGCTGGGTGCAGGGCAACGGGACGCCGTTGGCGATGTTGGCCGACATGCTGGCGTCTGGGCTCAATGCGCATCTGGCAGGATTCAATCAGGCCCCGGCCGATGTGGAACGTCTGGTGGTGTCCTGGTTCGCCGAGTTGATGGGAATGCCGAGCGCCAGCGGTTTGTTCGTGACCGGTGGCACGATGGCGAATACGCATGGACTCGCCGTGGCGCGCTTCGCGGCTGCACGGTCGCGCGGACACGATGTTCGCGCGTTCGGGCTGCAGGCGTGGCCCGACGCCGCACCGCACGCGCCGCTGGTGTTTTACGGCTCCAGCGAAACGCACGGATGGGCGGGAAAGGCGGCGGAATGGTTGGGGCTCGGCCATCGCGCATTTCGGCGGGTGCCCGTGGATGCAGCGTACCGCATGGATCTCGTCGCATTGGAACAGATGCTCGCGGCCGACCGCGCAGCCGGCCTCGATCCGTTCTGTGTGATCGGCACTGCGGGCACCGTGAATACTGGCGCCACCGACGACCTGTCAGCCATCGCCGCGCTGTGCGCGCGCGAGTCGCTGTGGTTTCACGTGGATGGTGCGTTTGGCGCACTGGTGGCGCTCTCCGACTCCTTGCGACCGCAGGTGGCCGGCATGGAGCGAGCCGATTCGATCGCCTTCGATCTGCACAAGTGGGGCTCGATGCCCTTTGAGTGCGCGTGCGTATTGGTGCGCGACCCGGCTTTGCATCACGACGCATTTCGCAGCACGGCGGCGTATCTCACGCCCGCCACGCGAGGGGTTGGCGCCGACGCCGTGTATTTCGCCGATCGCGGCCTCGATCTCACGCGCGGCTTCAAGGCGCTCAAGGTGTGGATGCAGCTCAAGGCCGACGGCGTGGACACGCTGGCCCGCATCATCGAGCAGAACGTCGCGCAGGTGTGCCTGCTCGTGACCTTGGTGGAGGCGCATGACGAACTGGAAATGCTGGCGCCGGCGCCGCTCAATATCGCGTGCTTCAGATATGTGACGCCCGGACTCGCCGCGGGCGCGCTTGACGCCTTGAATCAGGAACTCCTGCTGCGACTGCAGGAGCGCGGCATTGCCGTGCCCTCAAGTACCGTGCTTGACGGGCGGTTTGCGATTCGCGTGGCCCATGTGAATCACCGGACCAAGCGGACTGACATTGAACTGCTGGTTGATGCGGTGGTGGCGATTGGGCGCGAGTTGGTGGCCGAGGGATGGTCATTGATGCCGAAAACGCCATTCCGCACGTGATTGTCAGCGGGTGAATCACAGCATTTTTACCGCGAAGTTCGCGAAGCGCAGCCGTTGTGTTACATGTGTTATTCTTGGCGAACTTTGCGAACTTGGCGGTCAATGCTTTTGCTGACGGTGTATCTCGATGCGCTATCGCGTGATCCGATACCGCGCAATCCCGATCACGTCATCCGCATCGCGCAACGCAATCCAGAGGTCATTCCCGCGCGCGCGAATCGGCAACCCTTCCAGTGACGGACGATGCGGAATGCGCAGCCGACCCAGATATTTGCCCGCCCGATCATGAATGTCGAAGGTCACCGTGGTATCGCCAAACGTCGCCGCATGCTGGACCCACAGTCGACCATCATCGTCCACTGACAACAAGGCCATCGCCGATTTGGTGGCGGGAATCTTCGCCGGATCAAAGTCATTGGTGGCATACGCCGCGATCTGCTTCTCGATGCGGGCCACGGCGTCGTCTCGCTCCGCCTTGCCGACGGGGATGCGCGCCAACTCCACCCGTGTTTGCGTCAACGTATCGTTCTGGCCGATGCGCACCAAGGCCACGCTCGTTGACGTCGGCGACGCGCACCATACGGCGCCGTTGCCGTCAGGCGCCGATCCGCCGCCGGTGGCAAACGGATACGCGCTGTACATGTTGCCCCTGCCCTTGGTCTCGGCCTTGATGGTCATTCCCGGGGCGACATTGCCGGAGGCACACGTGGGCATCGGGAACGTGTCACGCACGGCACCCGCCACGCTCCAGCGCCGCCAATCCATCCGCGAGTCACCGCCCGGAACCTGATTAATGAACGGGTCCACCAGATCACCGGTAGTGCGGTCAAGCCAGGCGTTCCATCGATACCCGTACCCGCGAATGGCCACGAGATGTTGTCGCGTGAACTTCCCGTCCGCACCGAACTCCGTCAGGCGCCCGTTGCTGGGATCGTTCACCCAGACACTGCCGTCGCGACGCACCAGCATGCCGTTCGCATTGCGCAGCTCGCCCGGCCCGCTGCCCTTGCGGCCCACAGTGGCCAACGCCTTGCCGTTGCCATCAAAGCGCCGAATGCGCTGATCCTTGAAGTCCAACACCCAGAGCGCGCCGTCCTTGCCAATCAGGTAGTCGCGCAGGTCGAAGAACGGCTCGCCGCTTTCGGTCCCGTCAATGCGCCACACTTCCGTTGCGCGCCAGGTGGTCAATCCACTCTGGGCCGCCATAGGGGAGGCACACGTCGCGACCATTGCCAGCAGTGTGCGCAGTGTGCGCATTCTCCGCATCGTTTCTCCTGTCGTTGGGTGCATACAGCAGGAAGGGCCGACGAATCCCGTCGGCCCTTCCATGAACTCGTCGCCCAGCCTACAACGCGCCAGGGGGACGAGGCTTCGCGGTACGCGCCTCACCGCCACCAGAGCTGCCGGACGAACTGCCGCCGGACGAACCCGAACCGGCCGACGACGTGCCACCGCTGCCCGAACTGGTGGACGTCGGCGCCGAATACGTGATGGGCTTGTCGCGTGTGTATCCCTGGCCATATACCGCGCGACCGCGCGGCTCGGCGGGCGCACTGGGACGTGTCACCACCACGATGGGTCCGTTGCCATTGTAGTAGCCAGGGCCCCAGTAACCGCCGCCGGTGGGATACCCATACCCGTACCCGTATCGCGAGCCATACTGATATCCGTAGGGGCTCCAGCCATAGTACCGATCGGCGCCATACAGCCAACCCAATCCCATCATCCCGTAGCAGTAGTCCTGCGTCAGCGAACAGCCGCGCGCGTCGGAGGCGATTCGACGATCGCTGGCGCGCGGTGCGCGAATGGCGCGTCCGTCGGCGTCCGTCGTGCCATCGTTCCGGCGGACCACGAACGTCTTGGGGTTTGACACCGCCACCATCATGTCGATGACGCGCGACGGCATGCCCGCGTCGGCCAGACGCACCAGTTCCTTACCTGTCAGGTCGAAGCCTTGCTGTCGGCTGGAGAACCATGCTTCGGCGACTGTTGCATCCACAAGTTTCGCCACCTCCAGCACGTCATCGGTTGTTACCGGTGCACCGGCCGCAGCGCGCACCGACGGCGTGCTGAATAGCACACCTGCGCCATTCGTACGCACCCACTCTCCGCGATTGCTACGCGCAAACTCCGCGTCGGCCACGCGATGCAAGCCGTTCACGCAGGTGTAGTCCGACTGCACCATGACGCGCTGACCATCCGAGGAAGGTTTCACCGCCTCACTGCCGGTGCAGCCGTCGCGCGGCGGCGACAGGCGCTTGCCCGACTCATCGAGAATCGGCCGTTCGACGATGGCGCCGTTCCGGATGCCTTCCAGCGCAATACCCGTGTCACGGAACTCCGCCACGAATGTCGTGACGTTGCCACCGACCTTGACACTCTGGGCCTGCACCCACTGCCCGTCAGCATCAATCGACATCACCCCGCTCTCAACGCGCGTCACGCCCCGACCGCAGTTGAAGGTGCCGCGCAGCAGCACGCGTCGGCCATCCGCGCTCCACGTGGCGGTTTCCTGTCCCGTGCAATCATCCACCTTCTTGGCCGTTGCCTGGCCAGGATCAATGACCGTGCGCTCGGTAATGGAACCACCAGAGAAATTCACCACCTCCACACTGGTGGTGGTGCTGCCCGGCACAATACACAGCATCGTGGGCGCCGCCGCCGATATCGATTCACCGGCCGACACCACCGGCGTCATTGCTCCCGTCGGCTTCCAGCATCCCAGCCAGGGCTGCCAGCGGGCATCATGGACGGTCACTTCACCGCGGGTCACGGTGGCGATCGATTGCCCGCCAGCGGTTCCGGCGATCAGCATCGCGCTCAGCCAGAGCACCGTGGCGCGGCCTGCTACAGGAATGACTCGCATATGCACGCTCAGAAGCGGAGGTGGAGACCAGTGGTAACCGACAGTCCGGACAAGTCAATGCGATCGAAGCCTACGAAATCTGCACTCATGGGCGCCCGGGCGCGATCGTATCTCGCCTCGGTGACCAGTCCCATCCGGGCCGACAGCGAGTAGTTGATCCCGGCCGATCCGTAAGCCATCGATGTCCATCCTGACGACTCAAGTGTCGAGGGGAACACATCGAAATTCGTGAAATCGACGAAATCACCGCTCTGCCGAAACGCGTAGTACATGAGTCCCGCGCCGCCGCCCACATAGGGCGTGAACTTGGAGGGGACCCAGGCAAACTTGCCCAGTGAGCGTCCTGGCGACGTCAAATACAGTTTGAGGCCGGCGGTGACCGGGGCACGACGAAACATCGTCCGCTGTTCAATGGGCAGATCGTTGTTGTCCACGAAATCGCGATACTCCGAGCCGCTCTCCCTTGCGCTGAACGCGGCGCCCATCTGGAACGCCAGACGCCGAGTAATCGCCACGTCCAGATCGGCCGCCGCAGACATCCCGGCAAAGTCACCCCTGTCGAGGGTGAGCTTGTCGGACGTGAACGAGAACACCTTGCTATCCGCTGACGGTCTGGCCACGCCGATGCGCATGGACAGCGACGCCTGCGGCGAATGAAACAGGAAGCCGTCACCCGCCCCCGTCTGCGCCATCGCGGGTCGTGTGCCGGCAGCCAGCACGCCCGTCAACAGGGCGCCGGCCAACCATGAACTGCGGACGCGTTGGATCATTGCCTCGTACTCCGGCTTGCGGAATGGTGAGTACACCGGGTGGTCAATCGGTACATCTGTACCAAAGATGCATGACCTTTCCAAAAACGCAAGAGCAAGTTCGGGAGCGGCCTACAAGTTGGCTCCGTGGCACTTCTTGAACTTCTTCCCTGACCCGCACGGGCAGGCATTGTTCCGAGGGGTGTTCTCCCACCCGGCCAGGAAGGGCGCCGCCGCCCGCTTCCAGCGACCGCAATGCCCCCGCGCCAACAATGGCTGGAGTTCCCAGAGCCACTTGTCGCGGCGTTCCCGCCACGCCATCGCGCCCGGGAGCGGCTGAGTCAGCGGACTCCCCCTGCTCTTCCGGCACGTCTTCCAGGATTCCCATCGCGTTGAACCGCTTGGTCGGGCGACCGTCATGCAGTCGCTCCTCCGGGGTTATCGACGGCTGGAACGACTCCTGCGGCGCTTGATCGAACACCAGTTGCGCCTTGAGGAACCGCTCGGTGAACGTGTTGGCCAGATCGTGCATGAGATCGACAAACATCACGTACGCATCCTGCTTGTACTCCACCAGCGGGTCCTTCTGTCCCCACGAGCGGTAGTGAATGGACGCCCGCAACTGGTCGAGATCGTACAGGTGGTCCTTCCACTTCTCATCCAGCACATTGAGCATCACCAGCGCCAGCAGGCGCCCGGAGAAGCCCTGTCCCGACTCGTCCGTGACGGCGTCGAGGGCAGTGAGTTTGTGGTCGAACGCCGCGCGCCCGGCGGCGGACACCGCCGTCTGGGCCGCTTCCATCGTGGCGGGCCGCACGTCCGCCGTGAACTCGGGCACCTGCAGCATGTAGTGCATGAGCAGGTCCTGCTGCACGTAGTCGAAATCCCATTCCTCGGGACGATCGAACGTGGCCAGCGCCTGCTCGACGCGCCGTTGGGCACCGCGGTCGATCATCTTGAGCGACTCGGCCTTCAGTTCCTCGCCGCCCTCGAGCGCGAACGCGCGCAGCGAGTAGATGACTTCGCGCTGCTGATTCATCACGTCATCGTATTCCAGCAAGCGCTTGCGCGACTGGAAATTCTGCAGTTCCACGCGCTTCTGCGCCTGCTCGATGGACCGGGTGATGAGCGGATGCGTGAGCACCTCTCCGTCCTGCGCGCCCATGCGATCCATCAGCTTGGCAATGCGCTCCGATCCAAACAGCCGCATCAGATCGTCTTCGAGCGACAGGAAGAACTGCGACGCCCCAGGATCGCCCTGACGGCCCGCGCGTCCGCGCAACTGGCGATCGATACGACGCGACTCATGACGCTCGGACCCGACAATGTGCAATCCGCCCAGTTCATCGAAGTCTATCTGCTTGCCATCGGGGTCCATCATGGTGGACGGACGCGAGTCGGTCACGCCGGCGCCGAGTTTGATGTCGGTGCCGCGGCCGGCCATGTTCGTGGCAATCGTGATGGCGCCGGCCTGACCGGCGTCGGCCACGATTTCCGCCTCGCGCTGGTGATACTTGGCGTTCAGCACCGCGTGCTTGAGACCGGCCCGCGTGAACAAGCGTGAGAGGGTCTCGGATGCGTCGACACTGGCGGTACCCACGAGCACCGGATAGCCCAATTCGTGCAGCCGCTTCGTCTCTTCGACGATGGCGTTGTACTTCTCGCGGCGCGTCTTGTACACCAGGTCCTGTCGGTCATCGCGGGCAATCGGGCGATTCGTGGGAATCACCGAGACCGCCAGACCATAGATCTGGTGGAATTCGTTCTCTTCCGTCTCCGCCGTACCGGTCATGCCGGCCAGCTTCTCGTACATACGGAAGTAGTTCTGGATGGTGATGGTGGCGAGCGTTTGCGTTTCGCCCTTCACCTGCACGCCTTCTTTCGCCTCGACCGCCTGATGCAGGCCTTCGCTCCATCGACGGCCCGGCATGGTGCGCCCCGTGAATTCGTCCACGATGAGCACCTGACCTTCCTGCACCACGTAGTTGACGTCCTTGTCGTACAGCGCGTGCGCGCGCAACAGCTGATGAATGATGTTCAGTCGCTCGCTCTTGGTCGCGTACTCGCGCTCCACGGCGTTGCGGCGTTCGAGGCGTTCGGGCGCGCTGAGTTCGTGATTCTTGTCCAGCTGGCCGATCGTGGTGGCAATGTCCGGCAGCACGAACGCATCACGGTCATCCGGCGACAGCCAGTCGAGTCCCTGCTCGGTCAGGTGCACCGTGTGCCCCTTCTCATCGAGCACATACAGCAAGTCGTCCTCGAGATCGCGGAACTGCTGCTTGCTGGCCGGCAACTTGCGATCGGCGAGATGATCAAGCTCCATGCGCTGCACGAGCTGCTTCACGCCCTGTTCCTGCAACAGCTTCATGAGGCGCTTGTTCTTGGGCCCGCCCAGTTGCGCCTTGTACAGCTTGAGCGATGCGGTGGCGGTGTCGCCCGCTTCCAGCGCGCGCTCGCCGTCGGCGGCCAGCGTATTCACGAGGTCCGATTGCCGGCGCACGAGGCGCACCACCGACCCGTTGAACTCCGCATACTGCCCGTCACTCTCGTTGCCCACCGGACCGGAGATGATCAACGGCGTGCGTGCTTCATCGACGAGGATGGAGTCGACTTCGTCGATCATGGCGAAGATGTGCTGTCGCTGCACGCGCTGGTCGAGCGTGGTGACCATGTTGTCGCGCAGGTAGTCGAAGCCGAACTCGTTGTTCGTGCCGTACGTGATGTCGGACCCGTACACCTCGCGACGTTCCCACGACCCGGGTTCAGTGTCGTCCAGACACCCCACCGTGAGGCCGAGCCACCGATAGAGGTGCCCCATCCACTGGGAGTCGCGTCGCGCGAGATAGCTGTTGACGGTGACCAGGTGCGCGCCGCGCCCCGGCAATGCGTTCAAGTAGAGCGGCAGCGTGGCGACCAGCGTCTTGCCTTCACCCGTGGCCATTTCCGCAATGCGGCCCAGGTGCAACTGAATGCCACCGATGAGCTGCACCTCGTAGGGCACCATATCCCACGTAAGATCATGGCCGGTGACGACCACGTTGGTGCCTTTGAGGCGACGACAGGCTTCGCGAACCGTGGCAAAGGCCTCAGGCAGGATCTCATCCAGGAATTCGGCGATGGCCGTGCGCAGTTCGGCTTCCGCACCGCCACGCCCATCCACGCCTTGCAGTTCGGTGTCGATCCGCTCCCGATCGGTCGCATCGGCCGCCGTGCGCTTGGCCGCCTTCAATTCGTCGATGCGGGCTTCAATCGGACCCGTGCGTTCGGCCAACAGCGCGCGGAACTTGATCGTCTGACCCTGAATCTCCGCGTCGGAGAGCCCGCTCAGCCGCTCCTCGAAGGCGACGATGTCGTTGATGATGGGCTGCACGCGACGGCGCTCGCGCTCGTGGCGTGTTCCGAATATGCGGCCAATGACCTTGTTGAGCATGCGGACCTCTAGAGGTGTCGTGGGCGCCGGGGCAGTGGCGTCCGTCGCACCGTCAGGCGCGCGCGGAGACGTCCTCTGCCACCGGGTCCCGGAGATACAATCCGGCGGACGCGATGTAGTCGGCAACGGCGTCGGTCACGAAGCCCCGGATGGAGCGACCTTCCCGCACGCGTGCCCTGATCTCGGTTGACGACACATCCACCCGGCGCGTTGCCAGATGCTGTACCGGGAATCCCGGCGCGTCGCGCCGATCGGAGCGGTCATCGGTCACCTCTGCCACATCGTTCCGTCGCAGAATGACCAAACGGGCCATCGCACGCAGTCGCGCCGGCTCCCGCCATTGCGGCAACGTGGCAACCACATCCGCTCCAACCAGCAGATAGAGCTCCGCCAGCGGCCAGCGCCGCTGAAGGGTCTCCACCGTGTCAACCATGAAAGATAACCCGCCCCTCTCGATTTCGATGGGGTCGACCACCATCTCCGGCAGATGCTCAAAGCAGCGCCGCACCATCTCCAGCCGGTGTTCGGCTGGCGTGTGCCGTCCCTGCTTGAGCGGTTGCTGCGCCGCCGGCACGATCAGCAGCCGGTCGAGCGACAGCGCCGAAACAGCGTCCTGGGCCACGAGGAGATGTCCCACGTGTGGCGGATCGAAGCTTCCGCCGAAAATGCCCAGACGCATGTGGTGACTCAGGGGCGATTGAGCGGGCGGGGGCCGGGTCGCGCATAGGCGACCGGCGACATGACCGCATCGGGTGGTGTCTTGACCGGCGTAGCGACGGCCTTTTCGGCCGTCGGGTTCCCGCACGCCACCTTCACATCGGCGTCGCCAGGGTAGGCCTTCCACATGGCCGAACAGGTCTCGGAGGCATCGTCCTTCCAGCGGATCTTCGTGTAGAGCTCATGAAGCCGCAGCCACGAAAGCCGAGCCGCTTTCGTGTTGGGATAGGTGGTGACGACGTCCTTGAAATAGATGATGGCCGGGTCAATGGACCGCCGGACGCGCTGGTAGTGCACACCGGTCAGATAGTCCTTCTCCGCGAACCATTCGTCGAGCTGAAGAATACGCGCCCGCGCATCGGCCGTTTCCTTGGCGTCCGGATACGACGACAGCAGGGCCCGCAGGAGCGAGACTGCCTTCTGCCCGTTCTCCGGATCCAACGACGGGCGACGCCAGAGCTTCTGGTAACTGCGACCAACCCCAGCATCGACCGGGGGCCAGCGTGTCATCGGGGAATCCGTCGGTCACCCGCTGGAACGCCTGCGCGGCCAGCAACAACTCCCCGCGCTGTTCGTGCGACATCGCGAGGTAGAAGAAGGCCGGCGCGAGGAGCGGGTCGCGAGCTGACAGGTCGTTGGTCAGCCGTTCAAAACCAATCTGGGCGTTCTCCCAATGCTTGGCCTGATACTCCAACAGCGACGCCCTGAACAGGGCTTCCGGGTTGGCGAAATTCTGCGGCTTGAACCCGCCGGAACAGGCCGCCAGCGTGGCCGCCATGCTGAGGAGGATCAAGACGCGCCATTCGATGCGCGAGGGACGGGATGACAGGCGATTCATGCTGGGCCTGCTACCCGAACGGGACGACCTTGATCCGCCGGAACACCACCGATCTTCCGGTGCGTCATGCCGAGGCTCCCGTCGCCCGGGCGGTTGAGGCGAGCCCCACTACGCGGGCCCGTCCGCCATGCGTCCTGGCGGTCACGTTCCGGGTATCGACGACCAGCGTGGCATGGTCCACCACCCGCTGGTAGTCCACCGCCTTGTGATCGGTGACGATGACCACCGCGTCAGCCCAGCGGAGCATCTCGTCGGACAGCTCGACACTCTTGCGCATGTGGCCCTCCTCGCGGAACTCGTGCACGAACGGGTCGTGGAATTCCACATGGGCGCCGCGGGATTCGAGCAGGCGGATCACATCCAGGGCCGGACTCTCTCGCACGTCGTCAATATCGGGTTTGTACGCCACGCCCAGCACCAGCACGCGGCTGCCCCGCGCCGCCTTGCGTACATCGTTCAACGCGTCGGCCACCTTCTGTACCACCCACTCGGGCATGTGCGAGTTGATCTCGCTGGCCAGGTCGATGAAGCGCGTCTTGTAGTTGAGCGTGCGCATCTTCCACGCCAGGTAGTGCGGATCGAGCGGAATGCAGTGCCCGCCGATGCCGGGCCCCGGCGTGAACTTCATGAACCCGAACGGCTTGGTGGCCGCCGCGTTGATCACTTCCCCAGACGTCCACCCCAGTTTGTCACAGACTATCGCGATCTCGTTCACCAGCCCGATGTTCACCGCGCGAAACGTGTTCTCCAGCAGCTTCACCAACTCGGCGGCTTCCGGCGACGTCACCGGCACGATGGTGTCGATGCAACTCGCGTAGAGCGCACTGGCCACCTCGACGCAGGCCGGCGTAATGCCACCGACCACCTTGGGCGTGTTCTTGGTGTGGTAGACGGCGTTGCCCGGATCGACCCGCTCGGGGCTGAACGCCACGAACACATCCTGCCCCACCACCAGCCCCATCGCCTCAAGCCGCGGCTGCAGCAGTTCGCGCGTGGTGCCGGGATAGGTGGTGCTCTCGAGCACCACGCACATGCCCGGATGCGCCTGTCGGGCAATCGCGTCGGCGGCCGACAGCACAAACGCCATATCCGGGTCGCGGGTTTTGGACAGCGGCGTGGGCACGGCAATGGAGATCGCGTCGCACTCCTTGAGCCGGGCCTCGACGTTCGTGGCCACGAACAGCCCCGCGCTCACCGCCGACTGCACGTCGCTGCCGGGCACGTCCTGGATGTGCGACTGCCCGGCCATCAGCAGGTCGACCACGCGCTGGCTGACGTCGTAGCCGATGACGCGGAAGCCCGCCCGCGCGAACTCCATCGCCAACGGCAGCCCCACGTAGCCGAGTCCGACCACGCCGATGACCGCGCTGCGATCGTGGATTCTTGCGAGGAGTTGCGCTTTCATGGTCATGGTCTTCGCCGTCGTGAGGCGCTCAGCGCCCGTAGAAGGTGCGCACGGCGGCGACGACTTCATCGCGCTGCGCCGTGGTGAGTTCAGGAAATACCGGTAACGAAATCACTTCGCGCGTGGCCCGTTCGCTCTCCGGGCACTGTCCTTCGCGGTAACCGAGGTACGCGAAGCAGGGTTGCAGGTGCAGCGCCAAGGGATAGTACACGGAGTGACCGATGCCGAGCGACTTGAGGTGTGCCTGCAGGTCATTCCGACGATCGGCGCGCAGCGTGTACTGATTGTAGATCGACGTATTCGCGGGATCGATGTACGGCGTCTGCACCTCGGCCACATCGGCAAATGCGGCATCGTAGAATGCGGCGTTCCGGCGACGGGCATCGCTCCACCCGGCGAGATGCGGCAGTTTGGCGAGGAGGACCGCCGCCTGCAGCGTATCCAGACGGCTGTTGTATCCGACCATCTCATGATAGTACGTCTTCCGACTGCCATGCGTGCGCAGTTTCATCAGCGTCTCGAACAACGCGTCGTCCTGCGTGACCATCATGCCGCCGTCGCCGTACCCACCGAGATTCTTCGACGGGAAGAAGCTGAACGTGCCGATCGCCGCGGCCTCGCCGGCCATCACGGTCTTGCCCCCGATGGTGCGACTGGCGCCGATGGACTGCGCGGCATCTTCGATGACGGGCCGGCCCGATGCCGCGTCCGTGATCTGTTCAATCGGTGCCATCTGCCCGAACAGGTCGACCGCGATGACGGCCTTGGTGCGACTCCCGACGGCCGAGCGTACGGCGTCGGGCGCGATATTGAACGTGCGGGGTTCGATATCCACGAACACCGGGCGCGCCCCGACGTTGTGCACGGTTCCGCCGGTGGCGAAGAATGTAAACGGCGTCGTGATCACCTCATCGTCGCGCCCGACATCCAGCGCGCGCAACGCCAGGAGGATCGCATCGGTCCCGTTGGCGCAGCCGATGGCGTACTTCGTGTGTGACAGGCCGGCCACCTGACACTCCAGTCTGCCCACCGGCTCACCGAGGATGAAGTTCTGTTGTTCGACGACATCCAGGAGCGCCGCCACGACATCAGCCTTGATGGTCGCGTGCTGCGCCTTGAGATCGAGTAGAGGAACGGCCATGGGATCAGTTCCGCTCGCAAAAAGAAATGTGGGGCATCAGATACTGACACGAAGCGGGAGTGGAACGTCTCGGCCCGTCTTGGCCGACTCGTAGATCCCCAGAATCAACTCCAGCGATTTCCGGCCGGCCCGCCCATCCGTATCGGGAATGGCGGCGCCGCGCAGGACCCCCACCACGTTCCGATAATAGGCTTCATGTCCGAAGCCATACACGGATGGCGGGTTCGTGTTCGCCTGTTCGATGAGCTTGTCGTCATCGTCGTAGTCAGCGAACAGCCAGTGTTCCACCTTGTTCACCGCCGTCCCGCCAATCTTCACCGTGCCCTTCTCGCCCAGGATGGTGATCGAGCCTTCCAGATTCCTGGGAAAGGTCAGCATCGTCACTTCAATGGTACCAATCGCACCGGACCGGAACTTCAGCACCGCCACCCCGGAGTCTTCCGCCTCGATCTTCCGTGCCATCGTCGCGGTCTTGGCCATGACGCTTTCCACCGGACCCACCAACCACTGGATCAGATCGACATAGTGGGACGCCTGGTTCATGAATGCGCCGCCATCGAACTCCCACGTGCCGCGCCACGGCGCCTGGTCGTAGTACTCCTGGGGGCGGGTCCAGCGCACCGTGCAGTTGGCCATGTAGATCCGTCCGAAGCGTCCGCGATCGACCGCGCGCTTCAGCAGCTGAATGGGCGGATTCAGCCGGTTCTGCTTGACCACGAACAACTGCACGTGATTGTCGTCGCACGCTTGCACCAACGCGTCGGCTGCGGCCAGCGAAATCGCCATGGGCTTTTCGGAAATCACATGACGCCCGGCGTTGGCGGCCAGCATCCCATGCTGCGGATGCAGGCCGGACGGCGTTGCCACCACTACCGCGTCGCTCGGCACCTGCGCGAGCATCTGCTCGTAGCTCGTGAACCACGGCACGCCCTGGGACTCGCCCGCTTCGCGGGCGCGTGCCTCCACAATGTCGCAGACGGCCACCAGTTCCAGATCGTCCAGCTTGGCAATCGCCTCAAAGTGATTGCGGCTGATGCGGCCACACCCCACGAGGGCAAGGCGAATGGGACGATCTCCAGCGATGAAGTGATCCGTCATGCAGACCTCGTTGCGTGTGGCGTTACCACGTCGCCGACGCGCTCGTAGAGTGCTCCGGTTCCCGGGCAGCGCAGTAGCTCGCGCGCCGCATCGTCAGTCGCCAATCCCAACGACTCCAGTCGATACCCGGCCTCGGACATCCACCCGATGCGCCGCGCCGGCACGCCCGTCATGAGGGCGTAGTCGGGCACATTGCGATTGATCACGGCACCCGCGCCGACAAACGCGAACCGACCAATCTCCACGCCGCAGATGATGGTGGCGTTGGCACCGATGCTGGCGCCCTGACGCACCAGCGTGCGGCGATACTCAGCCTTGCGCGAGACCGCACTGCGCGGATTGTAGACGTTGGTGAACACCATGGACGGACCGCAGAACACATCGGCCTCAAGCTCGACGCCCTCGTACAACGACACATTGTTCTGGATTTTCGCGTTGTCGCCAATGCGCACGGTGTTCATCACGACCACATTCTGCCCCAGTGAGCACCCGGCGCCAATGACCGCACCGCCCATCACATGGGTGAAGTGCCAGATGCGCGTCCCCGCCCCAATGATCGCGCCATCATCCACATACGCCGACTCGTGCACCAGCGCGCCGGCGCCCAGCGAAACGCCGCGACCGACATGCCCACGACCTGGCGCATCAATCATCTCGTTCACGTGCCCGGAGCCCCGAGCTGCTCGTGCCATTCCTGCAAGGCCCGAACCGTCGGTTCGCGCGTCTGTCGCGCGGCGATGGCCTCCGCGGCCGCGCTGGCCGCCGACAACGTGGTGGTGTACGGCACGCGATTGGCGATGGCCGCCTGCCGCAGTCGTTCATCGTCCACCTGGGCGTGCTTGCCCAGTGGGGTATTCACCAGCAACTGCACCTCGCCATTCAGGATCAGGTCGACGCCGTGCGGACGACCCTCATGCACCTTGAGCACCGACTCGACCTCGACACCCTGAGCGCGCAGGTGCGCGGCCGTGCCACTGGTGGCGAACAGGCGAAAGCCCAGCGCACGGAAGCGGCGGGCCAGCGGCACGGCGTTGGGTTTGTCGGAATCATTGAGCGTCAGGAACACGGCGCCTTCGCGGGGCAACGCATTGTCCGCCGCCAGTTGTGACTTGAGGAATGCAGTCCCGAAATCGTCATCGATACCCATGACTTCACCGGTCGAACGCATTTCGGGGCCCAGCACGGGATCAAACTCCCGGAACTTGTTGAACGGAAACACGGCTTCCTTCACACTGACATACGGCGGGATGATCTCCCGGGTGAAGCCGACCTGGGCCAGCGTCTCGCCCAGCATCAGCCGGGCAGCCACCGACGGCAGCGACACCCCGATCGCCTTGGACACGAACGGCGCCGTGCGCGACGCGCGAGGATTGACCTCGATCACGTAGACAACACCGTCCTTGTACGCGTATTGCACGTTGATCAGCCCCACCACGCCAAGGGCTTTCGCGAAAGCCACCGTATGCACCTTCATCTGCTCGACGGCGGCCGGCGGTATGAGATAGGGCGGCAACACGCACGCCGAATCGCCGGAATGAATGCCGGCGCTTTCGATGTGCTCCATGACGGCACCGATGACCACATCCGTGCCGTCACTGAGCGCATCCACGTCGGCTTCGAACGCATCCTCAAGAAACCGGTCCACCAGTACCGGTCGGTCTTCGCTCACCCGGGCGGCCCGCTCGAAATAGTCGCGCAACGAGGTCGCGTCGTGCACGATCTCCATCGCGCGGCCACCCAGCACATACGATGGGCGCACCAGCACCGGATACCCGATGCGGTCGGCAATGGCCACCGCCTCATCGACGCTGGTGGCCGTGCCATTGGCGGGCTGCACGATGCCCAGTTCCCGCGTGAGCTTCTCGAATCGCCGGCGATCCTCGGCGATGTCGATGGAATCGGGTGACGTGCCAAGAATGCGCACGCCGGCCGCCTCAAGGGCGCGCGTGAGCTTGAGCGGTGTCTGACCACCCAACTGCACAATCACGCCCAGGGGCTGTTCCCGTTCGACAATCTCCAGCACATCCTCGAGCGTGAGCGGCTCAAAGAAGAGTTTGTCGGAAATGTCGAAGTCGGTCGATACGGTTTCCGGATTGGAGTTGACCATGATGGCCTCGTAGCCCTGCTCGCGCAGCGCGAGCACGGCGCGCACGCAGCAGTAGTCAAATTCCACTCCCTGCCCAATGCGATTCGGGCCTGATCCGAGAATAATCACCTTGGGTCGTCCCGCGGTGACCGCCTCGCTTTCCTCGTCATAGCAGCCATACAGGTATGGCGTGCTGGACGGGAACTCGCCCGCACACGTATCGATCATCTTGTACGACGGACGCACGCCCAGCGCCCAGCGGCGCGCCCGCGCCTGCGGTTCCGACTCCTCGCGCAGCGTGCCCAGCTGCCGGTCCGAAAAACCCATGCGCTTCATCGCGCGCATCGCGTCGGCATCAATGGCCGGGAGCGCACGATACCACGCTTCGGCGTCCAGCAACTCGTGCAACTGGTCGAGGAACCACGGGTCGATGCCGGTGATCTCATGCAGCTCGGCCGTGCCCATCCCCAACTGCATGGCGCGCTTGAGCTGGAAGATCCGCTCCGGCGTCGGACGACGCAGCGCACCACGCAACGCTTCCCTCGATTCCTCCGTGAGTCGATCGTCCACCAGTCGCTCACCCACCGACCATCCCGGGCGTCCATTTTCCAGCGCCCGGAGTGCCTTCTGAAACGCTTCCTTGAAGGTTCGGCCAATCGCCATCGATTCGCCGACCGACTTCATCTGCGTGGTGAGACCCGGATCGGCCGATACAAACTTCTCGAACGCGAAGCGTGGACACTTCACGATCACGTAGTCGAGCACCGGTTCGAAACTGGCCGGTGTCGTCTTGGTGATATCGTTGGGGATCTCGTCGAGGGTGAACCCCACCGCCAGTTTCGCCCCGATACGGGCAATCGGGAATCCCGTGGCCTTTGACGCCAGGGCGGATGAGCGCGACACGCGCGGGTTCATCTCGATGACAATCAACTCCCCGGTGGTGGGACTGACCGCGAACTGGATGTTGCATCCACCCGCATCCACCCCGATTTCGCGAATGATGGCCACAGCCGCATCACGCATGAGCTGATACTCGCGGTCCGTCAACGTCATGGCCGGCGCGACCGTGATTGAATCGCCGGTATGCACGCCCATCGGATCGAGATTCTCGATGGAGCAGACAATGACGACGTTGTCCGCGTGATCGCGCATCACTTCGAGTTCAAATTCCTTCCAGCCCAATAGGGAGCGCTCGATGAGCACGGAATGCACGGGCGACAAGTCGAGTCCGCGCCGAACGATGCTTTCGAACTCCTCGCGATTGTACGCAATACCCCCGCCTGTTCCGCCCAGTGTGAAGGACGGACGAATGACGGACGGGAACCCGGTGTCCTCGACGGCCGCCAAGGCGTCGTCCAGCGACGTCACGGTGCGTCCGGTGGGACACTTGAGCCCGATTTTTTCCATCGCTTCGGCGAAGAGCTTGCGATCCTCCGCCACGCGAATGGCGCGCGCGTTGGCGCCGATCAGCTCGCAGCCATAGCGCGCCAGCACACCGGAATCGTACAGCGTCAACGCCACGTTGAGCGCGGTCTGCCCGCCCATCGTCGGGAGCACCGCATCCGGGCGTTCCCGCGCAATGACCTTCTCAACGAACTCCGGTGTCACGGGTTCGATGTACGTGCGATCGGCGAACTCCGGATCGGTCATGATCGTGGCCGGATTGGAATTCACCAACACGACCTCATACCCCTCCTCACGAAGCGCCTTGATCGCTTGCGTGCCTGAGTAGTCGAACTCGGCGGCCTGCCCGATCACAATCGGCCCGGAGCCAATCACGAGAATGCGGTGCAGGTCAGTGCGTCGCGGCATGTATCAGTTCGTCGATGATATCGTCAAAGGTGCGCTGTGCGCGCCACCCGGTGGCCTGTTGCAGCTTGCGCGGATCGCCAATCAACGCCGGCACGTCCACGGGACGGACAAGTGCCGGATCGACCGCCAGCGGCGCCTGGACGCCCGCCCGTTCCAGCACCCGTTCCACGATGTCCTGCACCGATCGGCCCGTGCCGCTTGCCACGTTGTACGCCTCACCCGGCGTTCCGCGTTTCAGCAGGGAAATATATGCCGACACGACATCGCTCACATGGAGGAAATCGCGGATGGGCGTGGTGTTGCCGACCACGAGCGGCGTACCAGGCGCCACGTCGCGAAGCGCCAGCGCGCGCGCCGCCAGTGCGGGGAGCAGAAATCGCGGATCCTGTCCGCGACCACTGTGGTTGAAGCTCCGCGCGATCATCACGCGCAGTCCACTCGCGCGCCAGCACTGCAAGGCCATGACCTCCTGCGCGGCCTTGGTGGCGGCGTAGACCGTGCGTGGCGCCTGCAGCGTGTCCTCCGGGAGCGCGCGAGCCGATCCCTCCTGCCGACCATATTGCTCGGCACTGCCCACCAGCAGGATCACCGGATCGGCGGCGCCGGTGGCGCGGAGTCGGTCCAGATGCGCCAGCAGGCGGGCGGTGGCCGTCACGTTGATGTCCCACGCCATGGCCGGATCGGCGGCGGCCGTCGGGAGATGCGAGATGGCGGCCAGATGCACCACGACATCCGGGCACGCCTCGTTGACGGCCTCCTGCACGAAGCGATTGTCGCGCAAATCGCCGGTGCGCCAGGTCAACGACGACCGGGCGGCAGAGTGGTCATCGGTTTGCTTGGTGTCGGCGATGACACGCGACGTGACGTCGTCCGCCAGCGCCAACCCGGTGACCTCCATGCCGGCTTCACGCAGAGCACGCGTGAGCCATTGGCCGACAAAGCCGGCCGCGCCGGTGATCAGCGCGCGCATGGTCCCACGCGAGGCCTTGGAGGGATGGCGGGCGGGGCGATCACCGCGCGGTAGCGTACCGGGCGAGGTCCGCTTCAACCATCATCCGGACCAACTGCGCGAACGTGACCGTTGGCGTCCACCCCAACTGGGCCTTCGCCTTTGACGGATCGGCTACCAACAGATCGACCTCGGCCGGACGAAAGAACTTCTCGTCCTGCACCACGAACTCGCGATAATCCAACTGGACGGCCTCAAACGCCGCCTGACAGAAGTCCCGCACGGAAAACGTCTCGCCGGTCCCGATGACAAAGTCGTCCGGCGTGTCCTGTTGCAACATGCGCCACATGGCGTCCACATAGTCGCCGGCGAATCCCCAGTCCCGACGCGCGTCCAGATTGCCCAGGCGCAGTTCACGCTGCAGCCCCGTCTTGATGCGGGCCACGGCGTCGGAAATCTTTCGCGTGACGAATTCCAGTCCGCGACGCGGCGATTCATGATTGAACAGGATGCCCGACACCGCGAAGAGATCGAAGCTCTCGCGATAGTTCACGGTGATCCAGTGCCCGTATACCTTGGCGACCCCGTAGGGCGAACGCGGATAGAACGGCGTCGACTCGCGCTGCGGTGTCTCGATGACCTTGCCGAATTGCTCGCTGGAACTGGCTTGATACAACCGCGCCCGCGGCGCCGCCTTGCGCATGGCTTCGAGCATGCGGGTCACGCCCAGCGCCGTGAACTCGCCGGTAAGGACCGGCTGTTGCCACGACGTCTGGACGAAGCTCTGCGCCGCCAGATTGTAGATCTCATCCGGCTTGGTCGCCTCGACCACATCGGTCAGCGAGGTCTGGTCAAGCAGATCGGCCGACGCCAGCTCCACACGATCGACGAGATGGGCAATGCGCTCATAGGGCGTGGTCGATGACCGCCGCACAATACCCACGACACGATATCCTTTGGCCAACAAGAACTCGGCCAGATAGGACCCGTCCTGACCAGTGATTCCGGTAATAAGCGCGGTCTTCATCGAGCAATAGGCAGAAGGGTCTTCGAAGCCGATGGGCCGTTGCGCGGCGTCGGATGGACGTGGACCGAGAGACGACGTGTGCCAGATACGCGAAGGCGGGAAGCCCGATGCAAATGAGCTCCCCGCCTGGCGTTGATCACGGTGAAATCAGGCGACGGCGAGTTGACCACGCGGCGCGCGCTTGATCTTGCCGGCCGCGAGACACCGGGTGCACACCTTCACCTTGATGATCGTGCCGTCGTGGAGTGTCCGAACGACCTGCAGGTTCGGCTTCCAGGTGCGGCGGGTCTTGTTGTTCGCGTGCGAGACGCTGTTTCCGAACGCGACGCCCTTGTCGCAGCAGAAGCAGCGATGACGATTGATGGCCATGACGATACGTCCTGTCAGCTGAGGATCAATTCGATCCGCGCCATCTCCGCGCCGTCACCCTTGCGGTGGCCGGTCTTGAGAATGCGCGTGTAGCCGCCCGGGCGTGTGGCGAACTTCGGTCCAATCTCCTGAAAGAGCTTGTCCGCCGCCTCACGCTTCTGGACGTGCTTGCCGGCCAGGCGACGCGCGTGCAGCGTGCCGCTCCGAGCCTTGGTGATAAGCTTTTCGACGAACGGGCGGAGTTCCTTCGCCTTGGCTTCCGTCGTTTCGATCGCGCCAGACTCGATCAGCGAGGTGGCGAGGTTGCGAAGCAGCGCGAGACGCTGTTCGCTGGTCCGCCGGAGTTGGCGATTGGCCTTACGGTGGCGCATGGGACGTTATTCCTCGTCGTCGTCGTCATCGGGCGCATTTTCGGCGGCGCGGCTGGGCGCCGTGCCCATGTCGAGAATCCGGACACCGTCCGTGCTCTCTTCATAGCGCATTCCGAAATTGAGCCCTTCCTTCTCGAGCAGTGCGGCGATTTCCTGCAGGGACTTCTTGCCGAAGTTCTTCACCTGAAGGATCTGCGCCTCGGTCTGGCGAACCAGATCACCGAGCGAGCGAATGTTGGAATTCTTGAGTGAGTTGACTGATCGGACGGACAGCTCGAGATCGTCAATCGGGGTCCGGAACAGTTCCGCCAGCCGCAGGGCGTCGCTGTTCGCGCCATCACCTGCTGCGCCCGGCTGTGCCGAGGCCGACGACCCAAAACCCACGAAGTACTGGAAGTGGGTCTGGGCCAGCGCGGCCGCGTAGCTGACCGCTTCCTCGGGCGACATCGTGCCGTTCGTTTCCACCGTAAGGGTGAGACGATCGTAGTCGGTGCGCTGGCCGACGCGCGTTTCCGCGACGGTGAAGTTGGCGCGACGAACCGGATTGTAGATCGCATCGATGCGTACGACATCCACCGACAGATTCTTGTCGGCGGGATGCTGGTCGCTTTCGACGTACCCGCGCCCCTTGTTCACGTAGAGCTCGACGTTGAAATCGCGCTCGTCCGTGATCGTGAACAGGTGGTGCGACGGATCGACGACGCGAACGCCGCCAACGGCCTGCACCTGAATGTCCGCGGCCGTCACCACGCCGGGTCCCGACTTGCTGATCCGCAGCACGGTCTGCTCGACTTCGTCGGGCAGCGCCAGTGTCAGCGTCTTCAGGTTGCCGATGATCTGGTGCACATCCTCGACCACGCCGGCGATGGTCTGGTGCTCATGCACCACGCCGTCAATGCGGAAGGCCCACACCGCAGAACCGCGCAACGACGACAGCAGCAGTCGACGCATCGCGTTGCCCAGCGTGTGCCCAAAGCCGCGTTCCAGCGGCTGCAGCCGGAATTCCGCCAGATTCGGCGTATCATCGCGCTTCGTCGCTTCAACCAGCTGCGGACGAACCAGTCCGCTGAGATCGATCGTATTCGCCATGGAATGTTATGGTGTTAGGTGATCACATCGATTCGAACGGAATCGAAGACGCTCTGCCTCGCCCCGAACGCGTGGCAGACCCGTACGGGAGTTCGGGTCCCGATCGAAACTGAGTACTGAGTACCAAGTACCAAGTACCAAGTACCAAGTACCAAGTACTAAGTACTAAGTACTTACTTCGAGTACAACTCCACCACGAGTTGCTCCTGTGCCGCCAACGGAATGGCCGTACGCGCCGGCTTCTCGAGCACCCGGCCGCTGAACGACTCCTTGTCGACCGCAATCCAGGAGAGCGATGAACCACGCCCGCTCTGTTCGAGTGCCGCCTGCACCAGCAGCAGTTCGCGCGAGGACTGCTTCACGCGGACTTCCTCGCCCGGACGGACCTGATACGACGGCACGTCGAGAATGCGCTGCTTCACTTCAATGTGACGATGCCGGATGAGCTGGCGCGCGGCCTTGCGACTGGGCGCGAATCCCATGCGATAGATCACGTTGTCGAGACGCGTCTCGAGCGCCGCCAGCAGGTTGTGGCCCGTGATGCCCGGGAAGGACGCCACGCGCTCAAACGTGTTGCGGAACTGCTTCTCGCTGATGCCGTACATGCGCTTGATCTTCTGCTTCTCGCGCAACTGCTTGGCGTACTCCGACAACTTCTTGCGGCGGGCCGTCGCCTGGCCGTGCTGGCCGGGCGCGTACGGACGGCGTTCCACCGGACACTTCTCCGTGAAGCACTTGGTGCCCTTCAGGAACAGTTTCTGGCCTTCACGACGGCACTGGCGGCAGCTGGGACCGGTATAGCGAGCCATGGTCAGACCCTCCGACGCTTGGGGGGACGGCAACCATTGTGCGGAATCGGCGTGACGTCACGAATGGACTTCACCTGCAGACCCGCCGTCGCCAGCGCCTGGATGGCCGATTCGCGGCCCGAGCCCGGACCCTGCACGCGGACATGCACCCGGCGCACGCCGGCGGTGAGCGCCTCGCGCGCGCACTGCTCGGACGCCACCGTGGCAGCAAAGGGCGTGGACTTCTTCGACCCCTTGAAGCCGGCCTTGCCGGACGATCCCCACGACACGGCGTTGCCATGCATGTCGGTGATCGTGATGGTCGTGTTGTTGAACGTGGCGCTGACGTGGGCGATGCCTTCCGCCTCGACGACGCGCTTGGTTTTCTTCGCGGTAGCCATGGTTTACTTGGTCACCTTCTTCTTGCCCGCGATAGCGCGGCGCGGCCCCTTCTTGGTGCGCGCGTTCGTGTGCGTCCGCTGCCCGCGCACGGGGAGGCCCCGGCGATGGCGCGTGCCACGATACGAGCCGATATCCATCAGGCGCTTGATGTTCATCGCGACTTCGGTGCGCAGCGCACCTTCGACCCGATGATTGCGCTCGAGTTCCTGACGGAGCTTGTTGACGTCGGAGTCGGACAAGTCGCGCACCCGCTGCGCCGGGCTGACGCCCGTGGCCGCGAGAATGCGCTGGGCCATCTTGCGCCCGATGCCGAAAATGTAGGTGAGGCCGATCTCAACCTTCTTCTCACGAGGGAGATCGACGCCTGCGATACGTGCCATGTCTGTGCGTTCCCCTTAGCCTTGACGCTGCTTGTGCTTCGGGTTGCGCTTGCAGATGATGCGAGTCACGCCCTGTCGCTTGACGACCTTGCAGTGCTCACAAATCGGCTTGACGCTGCTACGAACTTTCACGGGCCACCTCGGCGCGTCGGCGCCGATGGAATCTCCCGCACCGACGTGTGCACGCTGCACGCGCTGGCCGGCTGGACTCCCCATGTGTTCATCACGCGTGAAGCATCGGCGTCGAGATGACGAACGATTCCGCGCACGCGTGACAGCGAATGTGGCCGGCGGATCGGCCTCGAAAATGTCACCGGAAAACCGGTAAGCCCTTCATCTTAGCTGGCATAGGCTGCTCCGACAACCCCCGCTGTCGGTCCAATCGCTCAAACGCTGGGGGAACGTATCGCCGCATGGACGGACTGCATCGCGGCGATCGGGTCGACCGCCGCCGTCACCGCCCGGCCGAGGATCAGCCAGCGAGCCCCAGCTTGGATCGCGGCCTCCGGGGTCATCACGCGTCGCTGATCATGACGGTCCCCGCCCGGAAGCCGAATTCCGGGAATCAGCAGCCCCAGGGTACCGGCATACGCCGCGTGGACGGCGGCCGCTTCGTGACCGGAACAGACGATGCCCACGGCACCTCCCGACTGCGCGAGTCCGGCCAGGCGCAGGACTTCCTGTTGCACATCGACCGGGGGGCGACCCCAGGCCGCCCCCACGGACGCGCCGTCCAGACTCGTCAAGATGGTTACGCCAAGAATCCCACAGGTCGCTTCCGGATCGGACGCCCCTTCACCAGCGCCCTCAACGGCGGCCTGGACCATGTCGGAACCACCCGAGGCATGCACCGTCAGCAGTGACGCGCCGTGTCGGGCTACGCTGCGGGACGCGGCGCGCACCGTATTGGGGATATCGTGAAGCTTGAGGTCAACAAACACCTGCTTCCCTTCTCCGCGCAGCCACTCGACGATCGCGGGGCCCTCGGCGGCGAAGAGCTCAAGTCCAATTTTGTAGAAATCGCAATGGACACCCAGCCGTGATACCAGCGCGCGAGCGGACAGCGCGTCCGGCACGTCAAGGGCCACGATCGGCACCGTGGGCGTCGTCATGGTCAGGTGGGCCATTCGAGTGTTCCAATGAGAGAGCGAAGATCGGTCACACGGTGTTCGAGCGCCCAGCGCGCGACGCCGCGCGCGATGCGCTCTGGCGCGCGGGGATCGCGCAACGCCGCCGTGCCCACACCGACCAGTGACGCACCGGCGAGCAGATACCCCACCGCATCACGCGCGGAAGACACCCCACCCAGTCCGATGATCGGAGTGTGCGGCAGCGCCCGCGAGACGCGCCAGGTCGCCAGGAGGCCCAGCGGCAGGAGCGCCGGCCCACTGACGCCACCGGTACCAAATCCGATTTTCGGGCGACGGCGTTCCGGGTCGATGACCAGACCCGGCATCGTATTCACCAAAGTGAGTCCGTCGGCACCGGCATCCACCGCGATGCGTGCCGCCTCGACGATCCCGGCACCCAGCGTCGGGGAGAGCTTGACGAAGAGTGGTCGGTGCGTGCTCGCGCGGGTTGCCCGGACGAGTTGGCCAAGCGCTTCGGGATCGGCACCAAATTCCAGTCCTCCGGAGCGCACATTGGGGCAGCTGACGTTCAGCTCGAACGCATCCACACCCGGCGTTGCATCCAGCCCGCCAACCACGGTAACGAAATCGTCGATGCTGTTGCCCACCACATTGACCAGCACACGCAGCCCCTCGTCGCGCCGTGCCAGCCAGGGCATCGCCTCACGACGAACCACGTCGAGGCCGGGATTGGCCAAACCGATCGCGTTGATCATGCCGCCGGCAAACTCGCTGACGCGCAACGGAGGCGCGCCGTGCCGAGGGGCGACGCTCACCGCTTTGGTCGCCAATCCACCCAGCGCCGTGAGATCCAGCACGTCGTCGACTTCCCGTCCATACCCGGCGGTCCCGGCCGCCAGGATAACGGGATTTCGGAAATCGAGTCCGGCAACGTGCATCGAGATCCCGCCGCTGGTCCCGCTCATCGTCGCCATCAATCTCGGTTGGTCGAGGGAACAGTGGGCTTGGGCGGCGTTCGCAACTTGCGTACGCTGTCCGACCAGGTGCGCAGGGCTTCCGTCCACCGAAGTTGCAGCAGATCGGGCGTCAGGGCAAAGTCCGCACGACCGGCCGGATCCGCACCGCTCAACCAGGCGGCCACTGACGACCCGGCGAAGTCGCGACGAATGCGCGCGCCCCACACACTCGCGCTGTCGGGCGTGAGCAAGCCCGCTGCATACAGCGCATGCGGCGCGAGTGGTGCCTGCGGTGCTTCCCGCACCACCCGCAGGAACATCGCGCGCGCCAGTTCCGGCGCGCGAAGCG
The DNA here is from genome assembly GCA_016720905.1 of Gemmatimonadaceae bacterium. Taxonomy (NCBI): domain Bacteria; kingdom Pseudomonadati; phylum Gemmatimonadota; class Gemmatimonadia; order Gemmatimonadales; family Gemmatimonadaceae; species Gemmatimonadaceae bacterium. The sequence continues at coordinate 417,509 of JADKJT010000029.1, forward strand.
AATCGCGGGCTACCTCAGCCGCCAGAAACCACGCGGCCCCGGTCGGCTCCGCCTGCTGCGCCAGCAGACGCACCAGCAGCAGTTGCTCGTTGAGGCGACGCGCATACGGAGTCCGGCGCACGGCACTATCCTCGCGCGCCACGATGGTGTCCACTTCCCGCAGCGTCGAAACACGACGCATCGCCAGGTAGGCGATGCGCGCCGCCGATTCGCGTTCGATCACGGTGTCGCGCCCGGCCAGCGTCCGCGCCGTCAACAGGTGCTGTCGCGCGACGGAGTCCTGACCCACCCGCACGTTGAGGTCTCCCACCACAAAGTGCATCGACGCACGACTGGCATCGCGGACGCGCGACAGGTCGTATCCGTGTACCACCGCTTCCACGGCGTCCCATCGGCCGGCGGCAAACATCTCGCGCAGCGCGCGCGTCACGTCGTCGCGATAGTCGGCACGCCGGGCGCGTTGCACCAGCAACGATTCCACCCGGACATACTCGTGTGCCGACAGCGAGGACTGCAGCAATTCCCAGGGCATCGCACCGTCCTCGGTTCCACCCAGCAGGCGCGCGACCGCATCGCGGTCGCCGTCCGCCAGCGCCGCGCGGGCCGCCCAGAGCCGCGCTTGTCGCGCGATCTCGGCGTTGGGCGCATCGATCAGGGAATCGAGTCGCCGTCGTGCGGCGGGGATCAGCGCCGACCGCAATTCGCAGGAGGCCAGTGCGACCCGCGCGCGCGCGCGATCGTCCTCCGTGCTCCCGGGAATGGTGAGGAACTCCGGCAGTCGGTGCATCGCCGATTCGCACTGCCCCGCCAGCGCCGCGCCACGACCGGCCAGATACAAGGCGCGCGTCCGCCACTTGGACGTCGGGTGGCGCACGAGTATCGACTCGGCCTTGGCCGCTGAGAGCTGAAAGAACTGGACCGCGTCGCTCTCGTCACCGCGCCGCAGGCGCGCATCGCCGGTATGCGCAGCTTCTTTCGCGTTGTACACACCGTTGTAATACACGCAGCCTGATATCAACACCGGCAATGCCGCGACAAGGAACGCCCGCCATCCGCGTCGTCGGCTCGACGGCGGAGTACGCATCAGGAGCCGCCCCCGACCTTTCGTTCGTACTGGGCCAGGAACGCCTCGGCGGCGTCGGCCAGCGCCTCGGCCAGTGCGCGCTGACTGTCAGGGTTGGTCATGTACGCGGATTCACTCCGGTTGCTGCCGAATCCGACTTCAACCAGCACCGCTGGCATGAATGCCTTCACCAGCACCATGAAGCCGGCCTGCTTGACGCCACGATTGGGGCCGGGATGCACCTTTCGCAATCCCGACTGGACCAGATCGGCCAAACGAGACGACTCGCGCAAATGTTCGTTCTGCGCCATGTCCCGGATGATGAATCCCAGCGGATCGTCACGCGTGGTCTCGGCCGACGTCTCGAATTTGATGGCTTCGTTTTCCATCGCCTCGACCCGTCGTTCATCCTCGGTCTTCGCCTCGGCGAGGAAATACGTCTCGAACCCGCGGGCACCACCCGGCTCGTTCCACCGAGGATTCGCGGCGTTGACATGTACCGACATGAACAGGTCGCCCTTCGCCTGATTCGCGATTCGGCCACGGTCGCCGAGCGCGATCAGTGTGTCTGATTTGCGCGTCATGACGACCGCAATCCCGCGACGTTCGAGCGCCGCCTTGACTTCCCGCGCCACCGCCAGCGTGATGTCCTTCTCGTACACTTTTCGCGGCGCGCCAATGGGCCCGGACATGCCCTTGTCGACGCCGCCATGTCCGGCATCCACGACCACCACTCGCTGTCGCAGGCCCTGGGGGCGCCCCGCCCCAGACGGACCCGCCGTCATCGGTTCACGAGGCGCGGCAACGCTGGGCGATCCGCTGGCCGATCCGCTGGGCGATACGCTGGGCGATACGCTGGGCGCGCGACGCGCGGTGACGCTGCCGAATCGTCGCAGTTCTCCCCGATCGCCATCGTACAGCACGCCGCTGACGACGCGCGGCAGGAGCTCGCTGGCGAACGCGAGTGGCACGTACACCACACCGGCCTTGCGATAGATCGATGAGGTCAGCGGCAGGGTATCCCGGTCCACCCGCACCAGCGCGCTTCCGGTCTCGACGTCGATGCGCACGTTCGCGACCTGCAGGTGGTACCGAACGCCGCCGTCAGCCGTGAACTGGCCACCAATGGCTTCTCCCAGCAGGTCGGCGCGCAAGGCCACCCCGCCGTCCGGGTGGGCCACCACAGGTACGGATCGGCGCCGATCGCCGAATACCACCGGCAGCGCCTTCGGCAGCGCAACCGCCAGTTGCAGGGCACAACCCAGCGCAGTCAGCAGCATGCCAGCGGTGCGACTATCGCGACCGAAGCGCCCGCGCGATTTCCATCTGCGCGTCGCGCTTCTTGAGGTCTTCGCGCTTGTCGTGCTGCTGCTTGCCCCGTACCAGCGCCAGGCGCGCCTTCACGCGCCCCCGCACGAAATAGAGATCAAGCGGCACCAGCGTCAGCCCTTGACGCTCCACGGCGCCGATCAGCCGCCGAATCTCGCGTCGATGCAACAACAGCTTGCGCGTCCGGGTGGCCTCATGGTTGAACATGTTGCCCTGCCCATACGAGCCGATGTGCAGATTGAGCAGATAGACCTCCCCGTCCTTCACGACGCCAAAGGCATCTGTCAGGTTGGCGCGCCCTTCGCGCAACGCCTTGACCTCGGTCCCGGTGAGCACAATGCCCGTCTCCCAGGTATCGAGGATTTCGTAGTCGTGACGCGCGCGTTTGTTCCGCGCGATCATCTCGATCGGGTCGTCGGTGTCAGTGGTCGCCATACTGCGTGGCAAACTAGTCAGTTGACTTCCGAATGGTGCACGGTCTATTCTTCCCGTCCCTGTACACTTGGCTTCGGCCAAGCCAATTGCCGGAGTGGTGGAATTGGTAGACGCGCTGCGTTCAGGGCGCAGTGCCCGCAAGGGCGTGCCGGTTCGAGTCCGGCCTTCGGCACTACACAATCTGGGCCGGTCATGAACGGTGAGAATCGCGGTGCCTCGGCGCCCGGTCTCCCTGATCATGGCCGGCTCAGTGCGTATGCGCTACCGGTGCGACACCCCCTGTGACGATCAGGGCCGGATGGCTGACGGTCGGACGTCTTCCGGCAGGGAGGCGACACCAAAGGCGGCTCGGAGCGCCTCGTTGGCCTGACTTCGCGTTACCTGCACGAACGCTGCGGCCCGCACGACCGCTTCTTCAGCGGGCTCGGACAGACCTGCTCCCTCCAGCAGGACGCGAGCGAATCGGGTAGCCGGCGCATCCGATTGCCCGCGAACGGTCATCGCCGCCGAATAGGCGCGCCGACGAGCCGCCCACGCGCTTCCGGCATCCGGCGATTTCCTGGCCTCCGCCTCAATCAGCGGAGCCAGCGCGTGCGCCACATCGGCCGCGGTTCGATCGTCCAACGCATCGCGTTCGGCAACCAGCAGACCCAAAGCCCGGCGGGCAAAGGTCAGCTCGCGTACGGCCAGCTCTCGACGGACGGTGAGCGCACTCAACCAGTCGACGTCGGCGGACTCCGGCGGCGTCAGCAGCGTGTGAAGGAAGCGGTCCGCCCGACGTCGGCGTTCCCGCGCGGCGCGCCAGTCTGCGATAAACCCCATTCGCGGTCAGCGCTGCAACACGGGTAGTGCGCCAGCGCGGACGACGGTGTCGACACGAAAGGGGGGGAGTCCCACTCGCTCCCGCACCACCGATTCATCCGCCAGCAAGTCACTCAGCTTCACGCCCTCAAGCACCTCATCAATTCGCTGCTGCAGCAGCAGCCAGACGGGGCGAATGCTGCAACTCTCCGAATCGCCGCAGCGGACAGAATCGACGGGATGCGAAACACAATGGAGGTCGAACGTGGTCAGTTCCGAGGCCTGAATGACATCCCGCACCGAAATGGACGCTGCGTCACGGGACAACGCGTAGCCCCCCCGAGCGCCCCGCGTGCTATCGACGATACCGGCCCGACGCATGCGCAGCAGAATCTGCTCGACATAGTCCGCCGGAAGGTGTTCACGCGTTGCGATGTCACGGCCGGTGACGGGTCCCGTGCCCGCACGACGCGCCAGATGCAGCGCGCAGATCAGCCCGTACTCGGCCCAGGTAGTAATGCGCATGCATTGAGACTAGGGGCAGCGGACTCACCGGACAAGCGCCTCGGGGCTTTCGGGCTCCTTTGTGGCGATGGGGCCGACGCCGTTAACCTCCTGCGGATGCCGAGTGCGTGCCGGTCGGTACGCCGATCTCCGTCATCTTGCGCAAATCGAGCACGCGATCGACCTCGTTGTCGGGCAGGATCTGCTCGCGCTTCACCAGGTCCCGGATGAGCACACCCTCCCTGACAGACCGTTTGGCAATGTCGGCCGCCGCCGCGTATCCGATCTGCGGCATCAGCGCCGTTGCCAGCGCCGCAGACCGTTCCACCCAGTACGCACACATCTCGGCGTTCGCCGCAATCCCCTTCACGCATCGCGCGGTCAGCGCGTCCATGGCGTTCGTGAGGATTTGCATCGACAGGAGAATATTGTGTGCCATCACCGGCATCATCACGTTCAACTCCAACTGCCCGTGCTCGGCCGAAATCGCGACCGTCGTATCGCACCCGATCACCTGAAAGCAAACCTGATTGACCATCTCCGGGATGGACGGATTGATCTTGCCAGGCATGATCGACGATCCCGGCTGCACCGCCGGGAGGACGATTTCGTCCAGACCCGTGCGCGGCCCCGAGGCCATCAAACGCAAGTCGCTCACGATCTTTGACAAGTCGATGGCCAGTCCGCGCAGGGACGCCGAGAACGCGGCGGCATCACCCATGCTCTGCATGAGCTGAATCCGGTCGGCGCCCACGCGCAGCGTCGCAATCCCGGTGATGACACGCAGGTGTCCGTTCATGAGCGCCGGGTACTGCGGATCGACGGTGACGCCGGTTCCCACGGCCGATCCGCCAATGCCCAGATCGTTGAGATAGTCTGCGGCCTCCACGACGCGGCGACGGCAACGGTCCACCGTACCGGCATACGCCGTGAACTCCTGGCCCAGGCGAATCGGCATCGCGTCTTGCAGGTGGGTCCGACCGGCCTTCACAATGCCATCGAATTCCCGGCCCTTGTCGGCCAGCGCATCGCGCAAGGCCTCGATCGCCTGTAGCAGCGGCGGCAACTGGCGCAGCACGGCCAGACGGATGTTGGTGGGAATCGTATCGTTGGTGCTCTGCGCCATGTTCACATGGTCGTTCGGATGCACGGGCGCATACGTCCCGCGCGCGACACCCAGCAACTCATTGGCGCGGTTCGCCAGCACCTCATTCGCGTTCATGTTGTGCGACGTACCGGCGCCGGCCTGATACGGATCGACGATGAACTGATCGCGGTGCCGTCCCGCCAGCACCTCGTCTGCCGCCGCCACGATCGCCCCGGCGCGCGTGGCGTCCAGCCGACCGGTCTCCTGGTTGGTTAACGCGGCGGCCTTCTTGATCCAGATCTGCGCGACCACGAACGGTTCCAGCGGACGCAATCCGCTGATCGCGAAATTCGAGACGGCGCGCGCCGTTTGCACGCCGTACAGCGCGTCGGCGGGTACGGGCAGTTCGCCAAGCGGATCCCGCTCGATGCGTGTGGCGGTGGCGCCACTTCCCGCCTCAGTCGTTCCCACGGATCACGGCGGGAAGGTCATCGTGGTATCCACCGACGTCGCGATGTGCAGGATGGTCCGCGCGTCAATGATTGTTTCGCGGGTACGCCACCGTGTGAGTTGCAGCGTCCGTTTCGCGTTGGGCGACGCCAGGAATGCCGCGAGCGCACTGGTGGGCAGTTGGTGGGCGCCGTCATCCCGGAGCGAGCAGTAGATCTGTTCATTCGCGTACGACGACGTTGCCGGATTCGCATAGCGCAACGACAGAATGATCGCGGCCGTGCTATCGTTGCTGGCATTCCAGCTGAACGCCATGGGCGTGGTGCCCGTGGGCACGGTGATCCCCCCGGGAATGAGCGGCTCGGCGAGTCGCACACTGATTGTCGCGGACGGGAAGACGGTTCCGTCGCCCGGAATGCTCGCTTGAACAACGTCGCCCGCGGCATAGCTGAATGGCGTGTTTGCGGGATTCGCATACCGGAAGTTCAAATCGTCGTATGGCAGGTTCACGGTGGAGCCACCGAAGGCGAGTGATACTTGCGCGCCGGCCTTCTTCACCCCTCGCACCACCGGCGTCGCCGTGTCGACCGCCGCGTACACGCATTGATCACTCTGCTGCAGCGCGCTATTGGGAACCGCCGCTGTGTAGGCTTCAAAGATGATGGCGGTGGCATTCGCCGTGGCTCGACTGTTGGCCGCGTTCTGCGCGCGGATACTGATCGAGCCATAGCGATTGGCCACGGGGTTGGACTCCGTCAGGCTTGTGCACGCGCCCAGCGCGAGGGCACAAGAGGTCGTCACCGCCAGATGTCGGGCAGCGCGACGACGAATAGATACTGAGCGACTGTGCATCGGAGCCTGCCATGAGGAAGGATGATGATCGTACAATGTGCGCTCCCACCGCGGTTGACGCACCGTTCAGGCGCCCACCGGGCGCGCGACGCCACGAAGAAACGGGTTGGTTTCGCATTCCCGCGCGATGGTCGTGGGTTCGCCATGACCGGTCAGCACCCGTGTATCGGGTGGGAGTGTCGCCAACCGTTGGAGCGACTGGTGCATCGCCCGCGGATCACACCCCGGGAGGTCCGTTCGTCCAATAGAACCCTCGAACAGCACGTCACCCGACACGCACAGCCCTGCGCCGATGAACGCCACGTGGCCGGGGGCGTGGCCAGGCAGATGCCACACGCGGAACTCCGTCTCGCCAATCGACAGCACATCCCCTTCCCCGAGGGAGACGGTATCTGCCGTTGGCTGCTCGATCGACAGGCCAAAGCGCTGTGCGCTTGCTGCCGCCAGATCATAGAGTGGGCGATCCAGCGGATGCAGAAATACCGGGACCGGCACATGGCGCAGGATGGCGGCGACGGCACCCAGGTGATCGAAATGCGCATGGGTCAGCCAGAGGGCCTGCAGCGTGCAGCCGCTGTCGGCCACCGCCGCCAGCAGACGCGGTGCTTCGTCACCAGGATCCACCAGCACGGCCGCGTTCGCAGACGGCTCGGTGATCAGCCAACTGTTCTCCTGAAGCGGACCAACGGCGAATCCCTTGACGTTCAACGGCACGCTCAGGATGCCTCGTGATGCGACAGCCAGCGCTCTGCCTCCAAGGCCGCCATGCACCCCGATCCGGCGGAGGTGATGGCCTGCCGGTAGTACTCGTCGTGCACGTCGCCCGCGGCGAACACGCCCGGCACATTGGTCTCCGTGCGCCAGTTGGCCACCTTGAGGTAGCCGCTCGCGGTGAGCTCCACCTGCCCCTCCAGAAACGCGGTATTGGGTGCGTGGCCAATCGCGACGAACAAGCCACCAAGCGCCTCAATCCGCGTTTCGCCCGTCAGCATGTCTGTCAACTCAACCCCGCTGATCACGTCGTCACCCAGCACCTGTGAGACGCGCGCATTCCAGATCACGCGGACTTTCGGATGGGTCAGGACCCGATTGGCCATCACTTTCGACGCGCGGAAGCTGTCACGTCGGTGGATCACCACCACCTCACTGGCAAACTTGGTGAGATACATCGCCTCTTCCATGGCCGTGTCGCCGCCGCCGACGACGCCCAGCACCTTGTTCCGATAGAACGGGATGGCCCCGTCGCACACAGCGCAAGCGGATACACCTCCACCACTCTGTGCCAAGCGAATCTCGTCCGGCAAGCCAATCCATTTTGCCGCGGCACCGGTGGCGATGATCAGGGCGCGCGCCGCGAATGGCGCGCTGTAGTTTGGCGTCACGACGAAGGGCCGCACCGACAGGTCCACCGACTTGACCAGTTCGGAGACGACGCGCGTCCCGTAGCGGACAGCTTGCGCCTTCATGCGATCCATCAGATCGGGACCGGATATCGGCTCCGGAAACCCCGGAAAATTTTCAATCTCCGTGGTCAGCATCAGCTGTCCGCCCGGCAGCTCCGTCCCGACCGGCTCTCCTTCAACGACGACCGGCTGGAGATTCGCGCGCGCCGCATAGATCGCGGCCGTCCATGCCGCCGGCCCGGATCCCACGATGACAATCTGTTCGGTGCGATGTTCGTTCATGGCAGGTACACGCAGTTGAGGCAGTTGGCGGCGAGCACTGAAACGGCCGGCGCCACATTACGAGATGGTCAGAATGCCCAGCGCGCCGTGGCAATGGGAGACGGTGCCCACCAGCACACGGAGCGGCGTATCGCCAGACCACGACGAGAGCACGTCGTCGGCACCGGCAATGCGGTGCGCGTCGATCATGCCCACGCCGTAGGTGCGATGCACACAGGGAAAGATAAGCGATCCGTCGATGGCGCCGCGCTGGTGTTCCACAAACGCCTCAAGGGCCGGTGGCATGCTCCAGTCCCGTGTGGTTCGGGTGGCTGGACACGTGGCGGGTTCGATACAGTTGACCGGACAGGTCCATGTGGCATAACTGACATAATGACGCCCGTCGGGCGCGGCCCGCTCCCACGGCATCGGTGGCGTGGTCGGCAACGATTGAATCGAGATGGCCCGCCCGGGCCAGCGATCGCGAGCACGCGCCATCAACCAATCCAGACACAGGTGTGGCATGAGGGGCGACGGCACCATCGCGTCCCGAGTCAGGGCTCCGGCGCCTGCAGCGAGCCATTGCTCGAGATACGCACTCCACGATTCGGTGACCAGTTGCACTGGCGCCGCTTCGTACGCACCGACGGCCAGGCGCCGTCCCACCTGACAGTCCGGATCGCGATCGACTACGATAATCGCCTCCGCCCGCAGTGCGCCGCGCAAGGTCGCCCGCGTCAACTGCTGCGCGTACCATGATCCATAGCACCCGCCGCCAATGACCACGATGCGACCGAACGCCAACGGCTCGCGTGACACCAGCGCAGCAGCGGCCGCCTCAGCGCCAGAGGTGGCGTCCACCGTCCACCTGTAACGTGATCCCGGTGACATACGGGGCATCAACGAGATAGTGGATGGCCTGCACGACGTCGGCAGGGCTGCCGCCGCGCGCGAGCGGCACGTCCCGCAGGAACTGCTCCAACGCCTCGTCGCTCAAATCCTCCGGCGCCAGCACCAGTCCGGGTGCCACGGCATTGACGCGGATACGCGGTGCAAGCGCCGCAGCGACCGTTTGCACCAGTTGCGTCACCGCGAATTTCGTGACCTGATGTGGAATCAACTGCGGAAAACGCGCCTCGAATGCGAGATGATCAGACATCTGCACGATCACGCCACCATCCGGCATCACGCGTGCGGCCGCCTGCATGAGGAAGAACGGGGCACGCAGATTCACGGCGTCCACCACGTCCCATTCATCGGGCGTGACCGCGTCGAACGCGTGTCGGGTCATGACCGATGCCGAGCTTACCACCACGTCGAGCCGCCCGAATGTCGCCATGACGTCATCGACAATGCGGCGGGGAGCCGTCGCATCAGTGAGGTCCGCCTCGACGACATGCACCTCGGTGCCGGCGACGCGAAGGGTCGAGGCGAGCGCCTCCGCGTCCGCGGGCGATCGGCCATGATGAATCACCACCGCGTCACCGCGTGCCGCGAAACTCCGCACGATGGCCGCGCCGAGTCGTCGTGCGCCGCCGGTCACCAGGGTGACGCGCGAATCGGTCACCTGATCGATCCCAAGGCCGAGCGACGCTCGGCAATGGCCGCGTCCTGTCGATCGAGCCACGCCTTGGGCACCAGTTGACCGCCAAGGCGGCGCGGCCCATCGTGCGTCCCGTGCCAATCGGATCCACCGCTGGGGAGCAAGCCCGCCGCTTCCACGATCGAAAAGAGCTTCTGCGCGATCACCGGTGGATGACCCGGATGGAGGACTTCGACGCCATCCAGGCCCACTGCGGCCAGCGTCGCCACCCGTGACGCGGTCGCAAACTCATTGGGATGCGCCCAGATGGCCAGCCCGCCGGCACGGTGCACCAACGCGATGCCGTCCGCCACGTCGAAGCGCGGCTTGTCGACGTAGGCCGGACGCCCAAATCCCAACCAACGATCGAACGCCTCGCGGAAGTCCCTGACCCAACCGCCGGCGATCATGGCGCGAGCAATGTGCGGTCGACCGACAGCTCCCGCACCGGCCTCCATCAACACCGCGTCCATGGTGACCGGAACGCCCGTCCGATTCAGCAGGCCAACGATCTGCTCCGCGCGCGAAATGCGATCATGCTGGAATCCGGCAAGTGCCGACCGCATGGCCTCGGTATCTGACAGATGCAATCCCAGCAAGTGCAACTCGTCGCCACCGAAATGCGTGCTCAGCTCCACGCCGGGCACAATGCGTACACCAAGGCGCGCCCCCATCTCGCTCGCCTCGGCCAGTCCATCAATCGTGTCGTGATCGGTGATGGCAATCGCGGCGAGGCCGGCTTTCTGCGCCGCTTCCACCACGTGCGACGGGGGCAGCGCGCCGTCGGATGCCGTGGTGTGCACCTGCAAGTCGACGAAGGCCGGAGCGTCAAGCGATGTGGTGTCTGGCGCGTCGGCACCCTCGGCCAACGTCACGACTGGTATCCGGCTTCAGGCGAGCGTTCGCTTGGTTGCGACGACCGAAAGAGCGATGTGAGTTCCCGGTTGCTGAGGGCGGCGAGCGATTGCTCCCGCGCCGTGCTCGCGGCCTGGGCCACCGGCGAGTAGCGCGTCACACGCACCTCGCGCGCCTCACCCTGGCCATGCACGAAGATGAGCCCGAACTCGTCGGCCATGGACGGCGTGAGGAATCCCGAGGGATACACGCGCCAGTCGCGCTCGTCGATCCGGATGCATCGTGCCGGCATCTCAGTCTCCTCGCACTTCGCGCCACACCGGCGCGGGCATCGTACCCTGGTGCACTGTCGCCACGTCGGCCACGTCGGCCGCCTCCGTGAACTCAATGAACCGTCCGGGCTCGTCGGCGCTCTCGAATACCCACACGTTCGCGCGCACCGTGTGCGCCAACTGGCGTCGGGCGTCGAGTGCCTGCATAAACGTGTCGCGTTCGATCGCCGACACCCGTCGCTCAACCATGGTGAGCACGCGTGCCGCTGCCATGATTCAAAACCCCGTTTCCGGAATCGTCTCGAGACTCTTCTTCAGATCCGACATGAAACGGTCAGCGTCGGCGCCATCGACAACGCGATGATCAAACGAGATCGAAAAATACGCGCACGTCCGAATGGCGATCGTGTCCTCGCCGTCGGGTCCGGTCAGCACCTTGGCGCGCTTTTCGATGGCGCCGAGGCAGAGGATGGCCGTGGTCCCCACCGGAATGATGGGCGTGCCGGAGAGCGACCCGAACACGCCGGGATTGGTCACCGTGAACGTGGCGTCCTGCACTTCAATCGGATTCAGTTTCTTGCTGCGCGCGCGCGCCGCGAGATCGTTGACCGTCTTGGTGAGCCCGGTCAGCGACAACTCATCGGCATGCTTGACCACGGGCACGATCAATCCCGACGGATCGAGCGCGACGGCAATGCCGAGGTTGATGGACTTGCGATAGATGACGTCCGTACCGGCCACGGCGGCGTTCAGCACCGGATGGCGCTTGAGCTGCAGGCCCACGGCCTGAAGAATGAACGGCAGGTAGGTGAGCTTCTGCCCGGTTTGCGCCTCGAAATCCTTTCGCATCGCCTGTCGGATACGCGCCACCCGCGTGAGATCGACCTCGAAGAACGAGGTAACGTGTGCGGCGGTGCGGCGCGCGAGCGTCATGTGCTCGGACGTCAGTCTCCGAATCTTCGACATCGTCTCAACCGTGTCGCCCGCCCACGGCGTCGGCAGCGGACCGTGCGATTCAGTCGCCGTCGACGTCAACCGGGTCGCCGGCGTCGCGGCCAGAAATGCGTCGAGGTCCTTCTTCGTCACGCGTCCCGCAATGCCCGAGCCCGAGAGCTGCGACAACGGCACACCCTGTTCGGCAGCAATCTTGCGCACCAGCGGTGATGACTTGGTCCGAATGCGCTCCTCGAACGATCCGGCCGGCCCACTGACCACGGGCGACGACGATGGTGCCGCGGGAACCGCCGCTGCGGGAATCGCCAGTGCCGGCCGGGCCACTGGTGCATCGGCGACCACGATCGGCACAGGCGTCGGCGCAGCTCCGCTGGCGGCAATGGCCGCGTCGGTTTCCAGGCGGGCCACGATGGTCTGGACGGCCACGGTTTGCCCCTCACCGATGATGATCTCGACCAGTACGCCCGCCGCAGGGGATGGGATCTCGGCGTCGACCTTGTCGGTCGAGATCTCAAAGATCGGCTCATCACGCTTCACGGAATCACCGATCTTCTTGAGCCATCGTGACACCGTGCCTTCAGCGATGGATTCGCCCATCTGCGGCATGGGGACGTCTATTCGTGCCACTCGTTCATCCTCGATCTGAAGTGCCTGCCAACGACGCGTCAGAAGCGACGCGATCGGCGATACGATCGGCGCGCCGCAACCGCCACAGCGCCAACGTGGGCAGGGAGATCGCGCCGATCGCGGCCCCGTACCCGGCGAACACCCACCACTCGCACGCCGGCAAGCCCGGCAATGGCGAGCATCGGGCCATGAACCCCGTCAGCTTGCCGATCCCGACCCCAATCATCGCGCCGCTCGCGCCGCCGATGAAGAACGTAAAGCATCCGACACCGATATTGCGGCCCACCCGATCCTCGGCCATCAGTATCCGGCTTCGATGAGGTGACGCGGATCCGCCTGCCGATGCAACGCGACAAAGAACTTCTTGACGTTCTTGTCGAGTCGGCTTTCCCCCGCCTGATCAGTGTGCACATCCACCAGCGTGTAATGCCCCCCTTCCATCCTGACGGTCAGCCGCATCGTCCCCAGCACGCCGGAAAAACCGCGTGTCCGCGAGGTGTGTCCAACGCGCGTCAGGCCGATGGTGACGAAGTACTCGTCGGCCGATGCCAGCACCGAGTCCGGTGCCAGCGCCGTACGATGAAAGTGGCGCACGATCAGGGGACCTTGCGCCTGGTCGTATCGGGCGGCCGCGACGACGGCGGCGTGAAATCACCAGGCTCGTTCGCTGAGAGGATATCCTGCGTCCAATCTTCCGTCCGCTGCAGCTTCTGCGTCGAATCGCGGCGGAATTCCAGCGCCATCGCCCACATGCCGGCGGTGACGTACATCAAGGTGGCGTGGTAGGTCCCAAGCTCTCCCGTCTCCTCGAGACCATTGGCAATCGACTTGTGATCCTTGCTGGTGGCAAAAATGCGACCCTGACCACCCTGAATCGGCGTGCCCGTCGTCCGATCGTGGACCGTGATCCGCCACACCACCTGATCCAGCGCGCGCGTCGGTCGCGATTCCGGTGAAATCCGCACCGTAAATGAATCCGTGCGGAATCGGAGTTCGCCCTTGGGCGTTGTGTCGGCATCACACGCGGCCGCCAGCACAGGCACCGCCGCGATGCACACCAACCGGGACAGACGCGCGCGCCAGGTTGTCATTGGTAGTATTCAAGTCCGAGGTGAGTGATCTGCTCCTCACCCATCAGGTGACGGAGCGTGTTCTTCAACTTGGTCTGCTGAATGAAAAGATCATGCTCGGGCTGCAATCCCGGAGCGGCCTGTGGCGACTTGTAATAGAAGCTTAACCATTCCTGAATCCCCTTCATGCCGGCGCGCTTGGCAAAGTCGCTGAACAGCGCGAGGTCGAGCACCATCGGGGCCGCCAGAATGGAGTCGCGGCACAGGAAGTTCACCTTGATTTGCATCGGGTAGCCCAGCCACCCCTTAATGTCGATGTTGTCCCAGCCTTCCTTGTTGTCGCCGCGGGGCGGATAGTAGTTGATGCGCACCACATGCGAGAAATCCTTGTAGAGCTCCGGATAGATCTCCGGCTGCAGGATGTTGTGCAGCACCGACAGCTTCGACTCTTCCTTGGTCTTGAACGACGCCGGATCATCGAGGACTTCGCCGTCGCGGTTGCCGAGAATGTTCGTGGAATACCAGCCCTCGAGTCCCAGCATGCGCGCCTTGAGGCCCGGGGCGATGATCGTCTTCATCCACGTCTGGCCGGTCTTGAAATCCTTGCCGGAAATCGGGATACCGCGCTCGATCGCGAGTTCCGTGAGCGCCGGAAAATCGGCGGACAGATTGGGCGCACCGTTGCAGTATGGGAGCCCCTCCATGATGGCCGCGTAGGCGTACAGCATGCTCGGCGCAATGGCGTCATCATTGGATTCCATCGCCGCTTCGAACGCGGCCAGCGTCTGATGCTGCGGACCGGCCTTGATGTACGTCTCGGTGGATCCCGTCCAGACCATGACGCCGCGCGTGCAGCCGTTGGACGTCATCACGTTGCGGATGTCGGCGCGAATCTGTTCGGCCAGATCCCGCTTGTTCTTGCCCGTCTTCACATTGGTCGCGCCGTGAATGCGCGTGACGTACCGGCTTTCGAACACCGCCGGCATCGGCTTGATGGTCTTCAGGAAATCGGCAATCGGATCGATGTCCGACTTCTCCAGCACGCCCGCGCGGGTGGCTGCGGTGAAGGCATCGTCGGGAATGGGATCCCAGGCACCGAACACAATATCGTTGAGCGCCGCCAGTGGCACGAAATCGCGGATGAACGGGCTGCGCGCTTCGGTGCGCTTGCCGAGGCGGATCGTCGCCATCTGGGTCAACGAGCCGATCGGCGTGGAGAGTCCACGGCGAACCCGTTCGACGCCGGCAATGAACGTGGTGGCAACAGCGCCGAGACCCGGCGTGAAGATGGCCAGCTTCCCCGTGGCGGGGACGACGGACCCGGGGGTGCCGCGATTCGATTCGGTCACTTCGCTTGTTCTCCCTGTGCGGTGGTCGTGCGGTAGACATAGAGCATACGCTGCACCGCAGTGATCCATGCGGTCACCGAGAGCAGCGTGACGATAACGGCAAGCACCCACCCATTGAGGGCAAGTCCGAAAAACGCCTGCGGCGCGGACAGCAGCGTGATGCGCTCCGGTCGCTGCAGCAGGCCAACGCGCGCGTCGAGACCAAGTCCTTCGGCCCGGGCACGGGTGTACGATGTCAGAAAGGTCCCGACAAGTCCGAACAGCGTAATGATCAGCAGCGGATCGCTGCGGTGGACGGGACTGGTGGCATAGAACACCACCAGTCCACCCATCAGACATCCATCGGCGACCCGATCGAGCGTCGAGTCATAGAAGGCGCCAAACGTGGAACTCCGACCCGTGCGTCGCGCCACAGTGCCGTCCAGCACATCGAAGACGGCGGTCAGCCCCAGAAACCATCCCCCAGTCATGATATGACCGGTCGCGAAGATGCCGCCGGCCGTGATCGTGCAGAGCGTGCCGACCGTGGTGATGGTATTCGGATGCACTCGCCGGCGCACGAGCCAGGCGGCCAGGGGTTCGATGACCCGCAAGTAGCCGCGTATGATCGCGTTCCAGAGTGAGAGCATGTCGTGGGCTGCGGTTCGTTTGGCGGAAAACGACCGCGGGACGAGGCGTGCCTCGTCCCGCGGCGCCGCTGGGCCGCTCGAAGTGGCAGGGCCAGCCCTACAAAACTAGGACCGCCGACGCATCAACGGTAGAGATGAATTCTCCGCGCGTCCCGTTCGAAGGCCACGACGGCCGGCAACTGTCGATCCATGACGGCGTCAGGATCTGCGCCGGCGAGGATCGATTCCCGCACGCGGGAAGAGCCCATACGCAAGTCAAAACCGCTGGCCGTGATACGCAGACTGTCCTTCTGGATACGACTGAGGGCCCAGAGGATGGCCGCGCCGATGCGGGCCGGCTGCACCCGGTCGCGGTCGGTCACTTCAATCCGCACGCCCGGAATGGACTGCCCGCCGTACTTGCCATCGCCCGGCTGGTTGGGGGTAAATCGTTCGGCCCGAAAACGCACGCCGCTCAGGGACAGGTCTTCCAGCAACTGCACCAGCGTGTCAGCCCGCAGCCAGGGGGCGCCGAAGCGCTGAAACGGCTCGGAAGTGCCGCGACCCACTGACAAATTGCTCGATTCGAACGGCACCAGCGCTGGATACAGGAGCGCATTGACCAAATGCGGCAGATTCGGCGATGGTCGTACCCAGGAAATCGACGTTTCGTCGAACCACATCTGGCGACGCCAGTTGCGCATCGGCACCACCGTCAGGCGCGTACCGAGCTTGAGCTGCACCTGAAACAGTCTGGCCAACTCACCCATGGTGAGCCCGTGCCGGAGCGGCATCGGGTATAAGGCAAACCCGTTGCCCGGACGATCGGCCGTCGGCTCGTTCGGATTGGCGAGGGCGGAATCCAGTACGGCGCCCTCCGTGCGGGATCCCGTAATGGGATTGGGTCGATCGAGGACCAGCACCGGAATGCTTCGGCGCTCGCCGGCCTTCATGGCAAAGAGCATGACGCCGACGTACGTCCAGGTGCGCGTGCCGATGTCCTGCAAATCGACCACCAACACATCCACGTCCTTCAGCAGGCTGTCCGGGGGGGCGATGGTGCTGCGCTGATAGAGCGAGTACACGACCAATCCGGTCTTCAGGTCGGTATCATCGGCGAGGTTTGGCTTGTCGGCGGTCCCATTCGCCCCATGCTCCGGCGCAAAAAGCCTCACCAGCTTCACCCCTGCCCGCTGGGCGCGGGGGTCGGTGGCCAACAGGTCGATCGTGCGCCGTCCCTTCTCATCGACGCCGGTCTGATTCGTGATGAGCGCCACGCGCTTGCCAGCGACCAGCTTGATGCTATCGTCCAGCAACACCGTGATGCCGAGTCGGACCTTGCGGTTCCCGCGAAAGGGCATACCGTCGATGCCGTCGTCGGGCATCGGTCCATTGTCCGGGGGGCCATTCGAGGCGCACGCCGCCGCGAACATCCCCAGAGCGAGTACGACCGCACGCCGAATCAACCGGTCTCGCTGTTCCTTTCGACGCACCTGCGCCGACACGCGTTCCAGCCCGCTTTCCCGATGCGTCACGCAGTCCTCCGATTGATGCCGACGCGCCACACTGGCGAATCGGTCCCGCTTCCCCGCCAACACACGATGGACCAGCGCCCCTACCCGCACTCCGTCTTCGACCTCGTGTCCCGACGCGCCCTGCCCGCGACCCTCGCGCTGTGCATCAGCTGCGCCGGTGCCGGTCGCCCCGGGCACCAGACCCCTCACCCACCGAGCGCGCCCGGCCTACTGTCTCTCGCACCCGGCACGCCGCTTCCCGAGGCCCATCGCCGCTGGATTGACCGCACACTGACCTCGCTCACCTTGCGCGAGCGCGTCGCCCAGATGGTCATGATCTGGGTCCTTGGAGATTACACGAACGCACGCGAACCGGGCTACCTCAAACTCGTCGATCAGGTGAAACGCGAGGGCGTGGGCGGCCTGGTGATGTCGCTGGGCTCGCCCATCGAAGTGGCCGAGAAGGTCAATAGCCTGCAGCGCGTCGCGCGCATTCCGCTGCTCGTGGCCAGCGATGTCGAGCCAGGGCTGGGGCGACTTGAAGGTGGGGTGTTCGTGACATCCGCGTACTCGGCCGGATCGGCCACTGTGCTGCCCAGCAACATGGCCATCGGTGCCGCGAACAGCGAGACGGAGGCCGAGGCCATGGGGCAGATCACGGGACGCGAAGCCCGCGCCGTTGGCATTCACATGGCGTTTGCGCCAGTGGTGGACGTCAACAACAACCCGTCGAATCCGGTGATCAACACGAGATCATTCGGTGAGGATCCGCAGCGTGTCGCCGCACTCTCCGCCGCGTTCATTCGCGGCCTGCAGCACGCCGGCGTCGCCGCCACCGCCAAGCACTTCCCCGGCCACGGCGACACCGATACCGACTCGCATCTTGGATTGCCGGTGATTTCGGTGCCGCGCCAGCGTCTCGATGAAATCGAGTTGGTGCCGTTTCTCGCGTCGATACAGGCGGGGGCCGCCGGCATGATGACGGCGCACATCGCCCTTCCAATCGCCTATGGCGACAGCACCCCAGCGACCTTGTCGGCACGCATCATGCTCGGCCTGTTGCGCGATACGCTTCGTTTTCGCGGTGTGACCGTCACCGATGCCATGACCATGGAAGGGATCGCGAAGGGGTACGGCATCGAAGAAAGCAGTATTCGTTCCGTCGAAGCCGGAGACGACGTGCTGCTGATGCCGCCGGATGTCACGCGCGCCATCACCGCCATCGTCGGTGCCGTTGAGTCGGGTCGCATTCCCGCCACACGGATCGACGAGAGCGTGCGCCGCATCCTCGAACTCAAACTGCGCACGGGCGCGGTCAGCCGCCCGCTCGTGTCACTGGACGTCCTTCGCGATTCCGTGGGTTCACCGGAGCATCGGCAGCAAGCACAGCAGGTGGCCGATCACGCCATCACGCTCCTGCGCGATCGGGATGCGTTGCTGCCGATTGCCACCACCGCCTCCGTGCACGTGATCACATTCGCCCCCGATAACGATCCGCTCTCGGGAACATGGTTTGCCGGTGAGATGCGGTTGGGCGGCGCGCGCGTTCGCACCACGCGACTCTCTCCCCGTGCCGGTCAGGCCGAACTGGATTCGTTGACAGTCGACGCGACGCGTGCCGATCGCGTGGTGGTGTACACCTATACACGCACACTCGAAGGCGATGGGCGCCTGGCGATTCCCGCGGCGATCGCCCGTTTCGTAAGCGGACTGGCAGAGAGCGGCAAACTGGTGGTCGTCGCCGGTGGCAACCCTTACCAAATTCGACAGATGCCCCAGATTCCGAGTTACCTGGTGACCTACGGGCGCGGTGAAGCACTGGAGCGCGCCGCCGCGCGCGCCGTCATGGGTCGCATCGGCATCAGTGGTCACACTCCGGTATCACTGCCCGGATACTTCTCGCGGGGTGAGGGCCTGATGCGCGCGTCCGGCGCACTCCCCTCCGGAAACAAACGATGAATCGTTCGGTCGACTCCATCCGGATTCTCGTGCGGACGCTCGGCGTCTCGACGGTGCTGCTGGGCGCGTGCGCGTGGGGGTTTGGCGCCACGCACCTTTCCCGCGATCCAGCGGTCGATGCGCTGCGGGCGCGCACGGTTCGTGATTCCATCACCGTGGTGCTGCAGCGCGCCGTGGCGGACGGCGCGTTTCCGGGCGCCTATGCCGCCGTGGGAACCGCGCGCGGCGTCATTGCCGAAGTCGGCGTGGGCCGACTCGACGCCGATGACCATCAGCGCCCGGACGCCTCCACCATCTGGGATCTCGCGTCGCTCACCAAGGTCGTCGGTACGACCACCGCGGTGATGCAACTGGTCCAGCAAGGCAAAGTGGCGCTCGATTCGCCGGTCGTTCGCTATCTCCCGGACTGGAAGGCCCCCGGCGCGGCGGGGATCACCGTGCGGAACCTGCTGACACATTCCAGCGGGCTGCCGGCCTGGCGTCCTTTCTACAAGGAAGCGACGTCGTCGGCGGATGCCTTGCTCAAACTCTACGCGACCGCACCCGATACCGTACCCGGCGTGCGGTTCCTGTACAGCGATCTCGGTTTCATCCTGCTGGGCAAGATGGTCGAGCGCGTCAGCGGTGAACCGCTGGCCCAGTACGACACGGCGCACGTGTTCGGACCGCTGCACATGCGTGACACGCGGTATCTCCCGCCCAACGCGTGGCGGCGTCGTATCGCCCCAACCGAGCAGGACCCGTGGCGACAGCGCCATCTTCGTGGCGAGGTCCATGACGAGAATGCCGCCATGCTGGGGGGCGTGTCAGGGCACGCCGGCCTGTTCGCCAGCGGGCGCGATCTGGTGCGATTCGCACGCATGTACCTCAATCACGGGACCCTCGACGGAACCCGGATCCTGGACTCTGCCACGGTCGCCGCGCTGACCCGTATGCAGGACAGTACGGTGTCGCGCCGGGCGCTGGGCTGGGAGACCCCCACCGGTGGTAATTCAGCGGGTCACCGGATGTCGGCGGCCGCGTTCGGACACACCGGATTCACCGGCGGCTCGCTCTGGATGGAGCCTCGCGACGGGATCTTCGTGCTGCTGTTGACGAACCGGGTGAATCCGACCCGTGAAAACCGGAAGATCGCCTCGGTACGAGTCGACGTGGCGGACGCCGCCCTCGGGGCGTGGCGCAGCACCCGAGGGGGGAACTGACGGTCGTGGGGAACTCCTGGCGGGCGTGGGGTTTCTTGAAGGGGAGCGATCCACTCGTTATTTTTCGACTAGCCATCCGTGACCTGCCCGCTCGGACGCCGCGCCTGCGGTGAACCGGACGGGCAAGCACTTACACAGATCGATCTTCGGTCACGCTGACCACTATCGATTCGGAGAGACACAATGAGCACGATGCAGCAACCCGAGGTGATGGTCGTGATCACGCCGGTCGCCGCCGTCGAAGTTCGCAAGTTCATGGAAGCTGAGGGTGTGACGGCCGAACAGGGCGGTCTGCGAGTCTCGGTGATGCCTGGCGGCTGCAGCGGCTTCAAGTACGGGCTGGTCATTGAAGACAAGATGGCCGACGATGATCTGGTGGTCGCCAACGACGGCTTCAACGTGTTCGTCGACCCGTTCTCCGCCCAGTACCTTTCCGGCACCGTCATCGACTACACCACTTCGATGCAGGGATCGGGATTCACCTTCAAGAATCCCAACTCGACCGGCGGCTGCGGCTGCGGGAGTTCCTTCTCGGCGTAACCCCCGGCCGGTCGGGACCACGCCGCTGTCGGCGCCCGATCGCCAGACCAATCCAGAATTTGCAGGCCCGCGCCCTCGTCTGATGGCGCGGGCCTGTGCACATTCCCCACCATGTCTTCTTCTCATTTTGCGCCCGGCAGTGCCAACAGCACGTCGCGCGAACGCATCCGCACCGTCGTCGTCGACTCGCATGATGATCTGGCCCGGGAAGTGGCGGGCCGCATCGCCACCCTGATGCGTGCGCGCGAGGCCGAAGGGCGTCGCGTGGTGCTGGGTCTGGCCACCGGTTCGACACCCATCGGCGTCTACCGCGAACTCATTCGCCTGCATCGCGATGAGCAACTGAGCTTTCGCCATGTGACCTCGTTCAATCTGGACGAATACTGGCCGATGCGATCCGACAGCATCCACTCGTATCATCGCTTCATGTGGGAGAATCTGTTCGCCCACGTGGACATTGACGCGAGCCATGTGCACATCCCCGATGGGAACTGGACGCGCGAGCGCATCGACGAATCGTGTCGCGACTACGAGGCCGCGATCGTCGCCGCCGGCGGCATCGATTTCCAGCTGCTGGGCATCGGCAAGACAGGACATATCGGGTTCAACGAGCCGGGGTCGGGCGAGGGCAGTCGCACGCGACTGATTCACCTCGACAGTGTCACGCGTCGCGATGCCTCGGCCGATTTCTTCGGTGAGGCGAACGTGCCGCGCGAAGCGATCACGATGGGTATCGCGACCATTCTGGCTGCGCGCGAGATCGCCATTCTCGCCACCGGCGAGCACAAGTCCGGCATCGTGCGGCGCGCGGTCGAGGGCGAGATCGACCGCGCCGTCGCGGCGACGTTTCTGCAGCGCCACCCGAACACCACGTTTTATCTCGACGAGAGCGCGTCGGCCGAACTCACGCGCATCGCGACCCCGTGGTTGCTCGATGAAATCGACTGGGATGACGCGCTGGAACTTCGTGCGGTGACCTGGCTGGCCAAGCAGACGGGCAAGGCCATCCTGAAACTCACGGAACACGATTACGCCGAGCACCAGCTGTCGTCGCTCGTCTCGCGGCACGGCACGCCGGGCGCCGTCAACGGCATGGTGTTCAACGCGCTCGGCGCGAAAATCCGGGGCAAGAGCAAGCTGCCACGCGGACAGCGTGTCATTTGCTTCTCACCGCATCCGGATGACGATGTGATCTCGATGGGAGGAATTCTCCGCAAGTTCGTGGAGAACGAGAACGACATCACGGTGGCGTACATGACCAGCGGCAATATTGCCGTATTCGACCACGATGTCCGTCGCTATATCGATTTTCTCGAACGCCTCGACTATGAACGGGTGAGCGAAGGGTCGGCGTCGCGTCGATTGGCGACGACGGTACGGGCGTTCCTGGACAGCAAGGCACCGGGCGCGGTGGATATCGCCGAGGTGCAGGACATCAAGCGTCTCATTCGCGAATCGGAGGCCGTCAGTGGCATTGAGGTGATGGGACTTGGCCGCCAGCACGCGCGTTTCCTCAACTTGCCGTTCTATCAGACGGGCAAAGTGCGGAAGGACCCGATCGGACCGGCCGATGTCGAGATTGTCGCGCAGCTGCTGCGCGCCGAACGTCCGGAAATCGTCTTTGTCGCCGGTGATCTCTCCGACCCGCATGGGACCCATCGCATGTGCAAGGAAGCGATCGATGCGGCGATGGACGAGGTGTATGACGGAACGGCCAGCGCGCCGACCCGTCCGCAGGTCTGGCTGTATCGCGGCGCATGGCAGGAGTGGCCGGTGACCGAGGCAACCGTCCTCTGCCCGATGTCGCAGGAAGAATTGACGCTCAAGATCCAGGCGATCTTCAAGCATCAGTCACAGAAGGATTCGATGCCCTTCCCCGGTCAGGATGAACGGGAGTTCTGGCAGCGGGTCGAACAACGGAATAAGTCGACGTCCGCCGAACTCGATCAACTGGGACTGGCAGAGTACTTCGCTATGGAAGCGTATGTCATCGTCTAACGAGAACGCGGCATGATCGGTCGATTCAATCTGCTGGACCTCGCCGTCCTCCTCGCCTACCTCGCGGGGACCACGGCGCTGGGGATGTGGATTGGCCGCGGCCAACGCACCGCCGCCGAGTACTTTGTGGCCGAACGCGCGATTCCCTGGTGGGCCGTGCTGTTCTCCATCGTGGCCAGCGAGACCTCGGCACTGACGTTCATCAGCATTCCGGGCCTCGCCTACACGGGCAACCTGGGATTCCTGCAAGTGGTGGTCGGCTATATCATCGGCCGCATCGTCGTTTCGTACACGCTGCTCCCCCGGTACTTCGAGGGGCAGCTGGTCACGGCGTACGCCCTGCTGGAAACGCGCTTCGGACTGCTGACGCGGCGATTCACGTCGATCGTGTTCATGTGCACGCGCGCGCTGGCCGACTCCGTGCGCGTGTTTGCCACGGCGATCCCGGTGGCGCTCATCATCGGCCCGGCGCTCCCCAAGCAGTATGCCATGCCCACAGCCATCATTGTGCTGGGCGCGCTGACGGTGCTGTACACCTATCGGGGCGGCATGAAGGCCGTGGTGTGGACGGAGCTGGTGCAAGCCAGCATTTATGTGGTGGGCGGCCTATCCGCCATCGTCCTGATCGGGCAAAGCGTGCCGGGCGGCTGGTCCAGCATCATTGATCTGGCGCGCGCCGGCGGAAAGCTGCAGGCGATTGACTGGTACACCGGCTTCGACCGACCGCATACCGTTTTTGCGGGTGTGATCGGCGGTGCGTTCCTGGCGATGGCGTCGCACGGTGCCGATCAATTGATTGTGCAGCGGTTGCTCTCGAGTCGCTCACTGCGCGAAGCACAACGTGCCCTGATCGGCAGTGGCCTGGTGGTGTTTGTGCAGTTCACGCTGTTCCTCATGGTCGGCGTCGGCTTGTGGGTCCTGTACGGTGGAAAGCCATTTTCCGCAGCGGACCAGATCTTTCCGTCGTTCATCATCGAGCGGATGCCACACGGCCTGGTCGGTCTCATCGTGGCGGCGATCGTGGCGGCGACGATGAGCACGCACTCGGGCACGATCAACGCGCTGGCCGCGGCCACCACACACGACATCTACCTGCCACTGACCAAGCGCAGCGCCGAGGATCCCCGGACGCTCAAGGTTGGCAAACTCTTCGCGCTGGCCTGGGGCATCGTGCTCACGCTGGGCGCGTTGATGTTCAAGGAACAGGGAACTCCGGTGGTCGTCATCGCGCTGTCGATTGCCTCATTCACATATGGCGGCCTGCTGGGAGGATTCTCCCTCGGACTGTTCTGGCGGCGGGCCGTGCAGCGCGATGCCATCATCGGCATGAGCATCGGCATCAGCAGCATGGCATTCATCGTATTCGCCAAACAGCTGGTGGCGGCATTCCCCGATCTTGGACAGACGTTGGGTGGCGTGGCCACCATTGCGTGGCCATGGTATGTGTTGATCGGCACTTCGATTACGTTCGTCACCGGGATGCTCTCCTCATTCACCCATGCGGCGCCTTCGGGGCCGCCCACGATTCCGGAGTCGCGCGCATGAGCGCTGGACCGCTCGATATTTCTCCACTCGTTGTCGGCATCGATGGCGGCGGCACGCGCACCCGCGTGGTGCTGGCCGACGCCAGCGGCACGGTGCTGGCTCGGGCGGAAGGTGCGGGCACGGCGCTCAGTCCCGGTCACGAGGCCGCTGCGGCCGACCTCATTCAGGCCTTGATTGCCGAGGTACTCGACGCCGCCCAACGCACTGATGTGCGGCCGGCGGTTTGCGTGGTGGGCGTCGCCGGTGGCGGTCAGGAGCGTGCCGCGCAGGCGCTGTGGTCCGCGCTGGCGACACGTCGGGTTGCCGACGATGTCTCGGTGCAGGCCGACGCGACGATCGCCCTGGATGATGCCTTTGGCGATGACGCTGGCATCCTGTTGATAGCGGGAACCGGTTCGGTGGCCTTTGCGCGCGCCCCCGACGGTCGGTTGGAACGCTGCGGTGGATGGGGGCCCAATGTGGGTGATGAAGGGAGCGGCGCGTGGCTGGGCCGTCGTGCGCTGAGTGTCGTCACCGCTTCACAGGACGGTCGCGAACCGGAAACGGCGTTGACCGGCGCGGTGCTCACGGCGCTGGAACTTGAATCGCTGGACGCGCTCATCCCGTGGGCCGCCAACGCGATTCCCGCACAACTCGCCGCGCTGGTGCCGGTCATCTGTCAGGTGGCATCAACGGGCGACTTGCGCGCGAATGCCCTGATCAGTCTGTGCGTCGAGGAACTGATGCTGCACATCCGCACGCTGGCGCGACGGAGTTTCGTGGATGAGCGCGCGGCCATTCCGGTGGCCCTTGCCGGTGGGTTGATGGGTAAGGGCTCGTTGGTGCGGAAACGGCTCGAACAACGGTTGAAAAGCGCGGTGCCTGGCGCGACGGTGCGGTCGGACGACGTGGACGCGGCGCGCGGTGCCGTGCGGCGCGCCCGGCGATTGCTGGGTGTGGAAGTGTGAGCAGCTGGCGTATGCCCGTCCGACGGGCGTACGCCTCAGCGCGTCCGCTTAGCGATACCCGACGTCCATCCGCTCATCACTGGGCATCGTGAACTGCGCGCGCCAGCGCCAGAGCACCAACAGGGAGACCGCGCCGATGGCGAACGCGCTGGCCGCCATCCATGCGTCCAGCATGCCCAGCAGGCGCATCGCCACGGCGGCAGCGCTCAGTGACAGCAAGCGTGCCTGTTCGGTGGCCAACGCCCAGCGACGTCCTTCCAGCACGCCGCCGACGTTGGTGAGCGTCAACGCGACATAGAAACTCCCGGCGGCCAGCGCCGAGGGCGACAGCCTGTCCGCGTTGGAGAGCAGCAGCAGTGCGGGCGGCACCGCGAATGCGAAATGCACCAGTGCGTAGTATGCCAGCGCAGTGGAGACGGCCGGGTCGAACTTGAGAAACGTGGAAGACGATACCGGTGGAATCACCACCGGACCGCCCTCAGCGGCCGGTCGCCATCCCGGCGACGCGAAGACGTACTGCCACCGATCCCCCCACGACGCCGCGCGGCGAACGTTGCGCGCAATGGCCACATACTGGTGGATCTGCGCCCACAGCGGATTCCAGCTACGCAACGGGGTGGTGAGACCAAACACCGGTTCCTGACGTTCCGGTGTGAACGTGCCGAACCAGCGATCCCACACGATCAGGACACCGGCATAGTTGCGATCCTGATACTCCGGATTCACGCCGTGGTGCACGCGGTGGTGCGACGGCGTGTTGAGCACCGTTTCGGCCCACCGCGGGAGTCGATCCACCGCCCTGGTGTGGATCCAGAACTGGTAGATCAGGTTGAGTGAGTAGCAGGCGACAAACTGCGTCAGCGTGATGCCGAGCAGGGCGAGCGGCACGTAGAACACCCACGACAACAGGCCGCCCACCGCCGTCTGCCGGAGCGCCACGGCGAGGTTGTATTCCTCACTGGAGTGATGCACCACGTGGCCCGCCCAGAACAGGTTGACCTCATGCGAGACGCGATGAAACCAGTAGTACGCCAGGTCAACGGCGACAAACGTCGCGATCCACCCGATGATGGCCGTGGCGTGCCAGTGCATGTCGCCATCGATGCGCGCGTAGAGCGGTCCATCCGGCCACGCGGGAACAGCGACCAGTCGCTGCACACGTATATGGGCAAACGTCCAGTCATACGCGCCGACCAGCAGCACCTTCGTGAAGATTCCGGCAATCTGACTGAGGGTACCAGCCGAGAGATCGGACAATGAATCGTTGAGCCGATACAATGGGCGATGCCGGTGCCAGGCGAACGCCAGTTCCACGCCGATAAGGACGAAGAACAACGGAATGGACGCCTGAATAATCCCCACGGTGCCTACGCCATCAGGCAGGCAACGCCTGCCCGTCCGGTGTCGGCTCGCCCATCTCGCCTTCCCACTGCGCCATGACCGCGGTTGCCAGGCAGTTGCCCATCAGGTTGACCGATGTGCGCGCCATGTCCATGATGGCATCCACACCGAGGATGACCGCGATGCCTTCCAGCGGCAGTCCGAACTGGGTGAGGGCACCCGACAGGATCACCAGCGACGCGCGTGGCACGGCCGCCACGCCCTTCGACGTGAGCATGAGGGTGAGCATCATCAGCAACTGCTTGCCGATCGGCATATCGATGCCGGCGGCCTGAGCCACGAACACCGACGCGATGGCCAAATACAATGTTGAGCCGTCCAGATTGAACGAGTAGCCCGTGGGCAGCACGAAGGACACGATGCGGCGCGGCACGCCGAACCGTTCCATCGCCTGCATCGCCTGCGGGAACGCCGCTTCGCTGGACGCGGTGGAGAACGCGATGAGCCAGGGTTCCTTGACCGTTCGCCAGAACCGCAGCACGGGGATCTTGAACATCAGGGCGACCGGCACCAGCACAAAGAGCACGAACACGATCAGCGAGACATAGAGCGTGCCAACCAGCTTGGCGAGGTTGAGCATCACGCCCAGTCCGCTCTTGCCGACCGTTACGCCGATCGCGGCACCGATACCGATGGGCGCATACGCCATCACGATGCCGACGAACTTGAACATCACGTCGCTGAGGGATTGCAACCAATCCAGCATCACCGTTTTCGACCGGCCTTCCACGCGCGCCAATGCCACCGCAAACAGAATCGCGAAAAACACAATCTGCAGCACTTCGTTCTGGGCCGCTGCCTCAAAGAAACTCTGCGGCACCGTGTGCTCAAGCACGGAACTGAAGGTCGGCGTTTTGGTGGCCAGCGCCTTGAACTCTTCGGTGCCAGCCGTGGTCCCAAGCTGCACGCCAACCCCTGGCTTGACGAGGTTGACCGCAATCAGGCCGATCGCCAGTGCCGCCGTCGTCACGATCTCGAAGTAGATGATGGAGCGCAGCGCCAGGCGGCCCACCTTCTTCATGTCGTCGCCGTGCCCGGCAATGCCGACCACCAGGGTGGAAAACAGCAGCGGCACGATCAACGACTTGATCATGCGCAGGAAGATGTTGGCGAACGGCTTGAGATTCGGTGCGAAGTCCGGGGCCAGCCATCCGATCAGGATGCCGACCACCATGGAGATCAGGATCCATTGCGAGAATCCGATGCCCAGGAAGCCGCGACTGGCGGGGGTTGGGTTCGCTGCAGACGTGTGCGCCATCAGTGACGGGATCTCAGTGATCGAGTGGAGGCAGCACGTCCCGCGCTGCGCCGGGGTTGCGAAGGACCGAATGCTTGTAGCCGTACAGGAAATAACAGGTCAGGCCAATCGTCATCCACACCCCGAACGCAATCCACGCGCTGACCGGGAGTCCTTTCATGACGAAGACACAGGAACCCGCGCCCAGCAACGACACCACCCAGATGAACGGCACGCGAAACGGGCGCGGCCGATGGGGTTCGCGAACACGCAGGACCAGCACGCCAATGCAGACCACGGCAAAGGCCGCCAGAGTCCCGATGTTGGTCAGGTCGTACGTGGACGCGTCGTTCATCACCAGCGAGCCGGCCGCGACGGCGACGCCGGTGATGATGGTCGTGATGTGCGGCGTGCGCGTCTTTCGATGCAGCTTGGCGGCGAAGCGCGGCAGCAGACCATCGCGCGCCATCGCGTAGAAGATGCGCGGTTGTCCGTATTGAAACACCAGCAATACGGCGGTCATCGACACCACCGCACCGGCCGCCACAATCCAGCTGGCGGTGGAGAGGCCCGCGAGTTCCAGTGCACGCGCCAACGGGTCACTCGAACGCAACTGCTCGTAGGGGACCAATCCCGTCGCCACGAAGCCCACCACGATGTAGATCAGCGTGCAGATCGCGAGCCCGCCCAGAATGCCGATGGGCAGGTTCCGTTGCGGGTTCTTGGTTTCTTCACCGGCGGTTGAGATCGCGTCAAAACCGATGTACGCAAAGAAGACAATGGCCGCACCCTGGTGAATGCCGCGAAACCCGTTCGGCGCGAACGGCGTGTAGTTCGCCGAGTTGATGTGCATGGCGCCCACGCCGACAAACAGCGCCAGGACCAGCAGCTTGATCACCACCATGATGTTGTTGATGCGCATGCTCTCCTTCACCCCTTGCAGCAGCAGCACGGTGACCGCGGCAACAATCGCAAACGCCGGGAGGTTGAGGAGAATGGGAATTCCGGCCACGCGCGGCGCACTCTGCAGCAGCGACACCATCGCCGGATCACCACTGGCCTTCACTGCCCAGTACCCGTGAGTGAGCCATCCCGGCAGGGTGATCCCAAATCCGGACAAGACCGACACGAAGTAGCCGCTCCATCCGATGGCGACGGCAATGTTGCCGACCGCGTACTCCAGAATGAGTGCCCAGCCGACAATCCACGCGACAATTTCCCCCAGCGTGGCATAGGAATACGCATACGCGCTGCCCGCCTGAGGAATCATCGACGCCAGCTCGGCGTAACAGAGTGCGGCCAGGCCACAGACGGCGCCAAGCAACAGGAACGACAAGACCAGCGCAGGCCCTGCGCCGTAGCGCACCACCGTGCCATCGGCGAGTACTTCGCCGGCCGCGGCCGTTCCCAGCGACGAAAAGATTCCGGCGCCGATAACGGCACCGATGGCCAGCATGATGAGATCACCCGCGCCCAACGTGCGGCGCATGCCGTGGCCACCCTCGTCGGCGGCGGCAATCGGCTTCCGGTCGAACAGTCCCATGATGCTCCTGGTGTACGTGTCAGGGCGCTACCGCGACGCGGCAGACTGAGTGGCAGTGATCTGGGTGGTTGACGACAGGCAAGAGCGTCGTCGAGGCGCAGGCAGGCGAAAGCTCGGTGAAGCTACTGACTGGCGCGAGGCCGAGCCAGAGTGAATCTCAGTCTAGCGCGTCAGAGCGAGTAGACGACTTCGTACTTGGCGCGTACGGGCACACCCAATCCATTGGTCGCCGGCCGAAAGCGGACCGACCGGAACGCTTCACTGAGTTTCCGATTGTAATTGCCGTCTTTGGTGGGCGTAAACTGGATGTCCAGCACCCTCCCGGTGGAATCGACATCGAATTGCACCACCACTTCCCCTTTGGCCTTTCCGGGGATGGGCATAGGCGGCAGGAATAGCTCGATCGGCGCGGGCGGATAGATGGTGCCTGGTCCACCACCCGTGCCGGGCCCCACGGAACTGCCCCGCCCCGTTCCTACACCGGCTCCAATGCCCCCCCCGCTGCCGGGACCGGACCCTGCGCTGCCATCAGTACCGGAACCTCCGCCGCTGCCCGCCACGGCCGACTTCACTTCGGCGGCATCAGCGGCCGGCGTTGTCGGAGCGGTCGGCTTGGCCTGAGGCGTGGGTGGCGGCACCACCGGCGGCGGCACAATGGGTTTGACTTCCGGAGGCTTCACCAGTGGGGGCAGCACCTGAGGGGCTGGTGCCGGCGCGACCCGTACGTACTGCAGACGCTCGGACTTGGGCTGGCCACCCGTGCCACGATTTCCACCGCCGCCGCCGCCCGCCGGACCGGGACCACCCGCGCCCATGACTTCGCGAATCAACTCAGGCGACGTGAAGGGGACAATCAGCAGCAGGATCACCAGGATGTGCATGGCGATCGAAACCAGCATGCCGCCGATGCGGCGTCCCTTGGATACCGGAATGCCGATGGGCGGCCGATAGCGCCCGCGCTCGCCAGGTGCTGGCTGCGGCGGCGGCGCGTTAAACGGAATGGGTGTGTAGGGCGTTTCTGGGTCCATTGGCAACGGGTGGTTCCTGAAAACTACTACGGCGGACGAGCCCCCTGGGGTTCGTCCGCCGTCCGGCAAACCGACACGCCGAACCCGTACTCGATACCCGCGTGCGCCCCAAAAGGGCCACGCGGGCGTCGAGTGGTCAGGTCATTTCGGTGGAACGCCGATCACCTTCACGCCAGCGCCGCGGGCCTGATCCATCGCCCAGATGACACTGGAGTACTTCACCGTCGTATCGCCCTTCACGAAAATGATCTTCTCGGGACGCGGATCGTAAATGGACTTCAGCTTGGTGAACAGCTGCGCCTTCTCGATCGGTTCCTTGTTGATCGCAAACTTGTTGTCCGGGAGGACTTCCAGCACAATCTGATCCGGGTTTGGCACCGAATTCGGCTGCGGCGTCGGGTCCGGCAACTGGGTGTCAAGCGCCTTTCGGCTCATGGGGATGATCATCATGAAGATGATGAGCAACACCAGGAGCACGTCGATCATCGGCGTGACGTTCATGTCGTTGTTGAGATTGCTGCCTCCACCACCCGTCGACATGCTCATGCTAGTCCTCCTTCTTGGAGCCGAGAATCTTGTCGCTCTCGATCAGCGATTCGGTATTCGGCGTCTGGTCCGTGATCAGTGCCGCCACGCGGACACCATTCCGTGAGAGCATGTCGAGCGCGTTGATGACCTTCAGGTACTCCAGGTCCTTATGGGCCTTGATGTACATGATGTAGTCCGGACGCTCCTTGAGGAAAATCTCCCCGACCAGCGCCGGGGCATCCTCGTTGCGGATCGGTTTCTTGTTCAGGTAATACCGTCCCTGATCGTCAATGCCGAGCACCTGATCACCATCTTCTTCCGGATGAGGCTTGAGATTCTGCCCTTCCGGCGGGACCGCCTTGAATCCCGCGTTGATCTGCGGAATGGTGATCATGAAGATGATCAGCAGCACGAGCATGACGTCGATCATGGGGGTGACGTTTGGTTCGGCCTTTACGCCGCCCCCGCCGCCAACGCTCATTCCCATCGCGCCACTCCTTGTGAGAAGCCGTCAGGCCGGCGCCCCCATCGGGGCGCCAGCATCCGGCCGTTTCGTTCGTGCGTAGCTGGACCGACGATTACTGCGAGATCGCCTGGCCGCTGGCCGTGTTGAACTCACGCGTGAAGCGCGAGCGGCCGAACTCACCCGAGACACCCTTGATGAGATAGTCGATCATTTCCTTCGACGTGTACGTCATCTCGGCCGTCAGATTGTCGATCTTCGTCTGGAAGTAGTTGAACGCCCACACGGCGGGAATGGCGACACCGATACCGATAGCCGTCGTGATGAGGGCCTCGGCGACACCGGCCGCAATGGCGGAGATACCGCCGGCGCCCGACGTGGCCATACCGGTGAACGAGTTCACGATGCCCATCGTGGTGCCCAGCAGACCCACGAACGGCGAGGTGGCACCCACCGTCGCGAGAACGCCCAGGCCGCGCTTGAGATCGACGATCGTCATCAGCATTTCACGTTCGACCGCACGTTCGGCCGAGTTGATGTCGGCCACCGTCACCGAGCCATCCTGAATGAGCGGGCGGATTTCGGACAGCGCACCACCGAGCACGCGCGCCACGTGCGACTTCTTATAGCCTTCGGCCAGCTTGATCGCTTCGCCGAGATTGTCTTCTTCCAGGAACTGCGAGAACTCGGGCGCAAACTTGCGCGTCTCGACCTGCGCCTTGCGCATGGCCCACCACTTCGAGAACAGCACGGTAAACGAGAAGGCCGACATGCCCAGCAGGGTGAACACGATACCCTTGGCGAACCAACCCATCGACTGGTACAGCTCCATCATCGACATGTTCATGACGCAGGTCTCCGAAAAACGGGAAGAAGAAAACGAGAACTAGCGGTTCAACGAGAACTGGAACGGCTGCTGCACCAATTGCTTCACCTTACGGCCACCGACTTCGGCCGGCAGGAAGCGCATGCGCTGCAGCGCGTTCTTCACAGCGTTGGTGAACAGGTCGTTGTCCGACTTGAGCGGCTTGAAGCTGCTCATCTCGGCCCGACCGGTTGTGTCAACGACGAACTGTGCGAGCACCTGCCCTTCGATACCGGCTGAGCGTAGCATGTCGGGATAGGCCGGCCCTTGTGTGCCTGGCGCCATCACGACCGGCTTTTCCACCTGGAAGTCGAAGTAGGGTTGATCACCCTGGGGAACCGGTCCCTTGCCACCTTCGACACCTTTGGCAACACCACCCGCGACGCCCTTACCCGAAAAGTCGGCCTCGTCGGTCACCTTCTTCGACAAGTCGATATCCGGAATCACGTTGGGGATCTCTACGGGTGCCGACAGCACCTGAAATCCCTTCGGCGGCGGCGGCGCGACGACAGCGTCTGGTGGTGGGGGTGGCTTCTCGGGCTCGGGCGGCTTGGGCTCGTCCTTTTTGACCTCGACAAAGTCCACCTTCTCTTCCTTGACCTTGTCATTCTTGATCCCGGCATTCGCCGTGACAATGACAAGGGCAGTGATCACTACGGCGTGTGCCACAATCGACGTCGTAGTCCCACCTAAGCGCTTCTGCTTCTTCGCCTTCGATTCAAGCAGGTTGTTGAACATCTCGCTTGTCCCGTGTACGAGTTACGACCACGTGCAGTTGCCGGGTGGGTCCCCGGCGAACCGACTTGGCGATTCTACGCCGCTGACATGATCCAGCAATGGAAAGAACATTAGGATCGGATTAATCCGTGGTGAGTATTCCCTCGTCAGGAATGCAGGTCGAAGCGGAATGGCAGCCGCACCCGTTGCCGGACCTTGCGCCCCGACACTTCTGCCGGGATAAAACGGAGGGTGGGCACCACCCGACCGACGGCGACCGAAAAGAGATCGTGGTCAGCCTGGAGGGTCTGCAGCGAGGTCGGTTCAACGCGTCCCAGTGTGTCGACGACAAATTCGACCACCACCGTGCCGGAGAGACCCATCGAACGCAGCACGTCCGGATAGACCGGAACACGCGCGCCCGGACGCAGCACCACCGGCTTTTCAACCTGTTCGGCCGAATAGGTTCCCGCCTCACCGGAGCCGATGGCGTTGCTGTGTCCGCTACCGTCTGGCATCCCGCGCGGCCCGCCTGAAAAGTCGGTCGATTGCGTCGCAGGGCCGTTCAGGTCGATGGCGGGAAGTCCAATCGGAATATCGATGACGGTCGTCAGGCTGGGCGTGCCATAGGCCGAGGGTGACGACGAAGTATTCTGGAATACCCGATCGATCGGCGGAGATGGCAGCACAGGCGGCGGTGGGATGGGCACCCAGGTGAGCGGGTGCTCTTCGGGCGGTGCGATGCGTTCGGGCGGCGAGGCCGTCAGCGCCACAGCCGCCGCCACCAGCGCGACATGCCCAATGGTCGAGACGAGCGATCCGCCGACGCGTGGGGTCGATGCGGCATTGGATTCGAGCAGGAGCTGGAACATGACATCCTCCGGTGCGGGTGACCGATGCGACGTGTCCTGTTCTCAGCCTACGATTGACGCATTAACACTCGATGTCGACGTGCTGAATAAACGATGAAGGCGTCATGACGATTCGATGCTCTCGTCCGGCATCGTCGCCGGGTACTCGCCAGTCATGCCGGAGCCGGGCGCACCCGCCAGCGGCAACGTCACCGTGAATGTGCTGCCGCGTCCGAGTCGCGATTGCACCGTGAGCTGGCCGCCGTGCGCTTGCGCAATCCACTGGCAAATCGCGAGGCCCAGTCCGAATCCCCCTCGTTCCGACGCGCGAGAGCGGACGCGATCAGCGCGCCAGAATCGTTCGAACACGTAGGGCAGATCTGCGGCTGCGATGCCGATCCCCGTATCTTCCACCGTGAGACTGACCACTTCCTCGCCGCGTATCAGCGCGATGGTCACGTGACCGCCACGCGGCGTGTACTTGATGGCGTTGGTCACCAGGTTCAGCATCAGCTGCCGCAGGCGCGTGAGGTCACCAAGGACTTCGGCCTCCTCGATGTGCGGCGCATCAATTTCGAGCTCGGCGTCCTCCCCCAGCAACCGCGCCGTCTCCACGACCTCTCGCACCACGGGCGCCAGCGGTACGGGTTCGCGAAACAAGTCGAATCGGCCTTCGTCGGCGCGCGCCAGGGTCAGCAGTGAATCCACCAGGTCGGCCATGCGCGTCACCTGCTCAAGCGCTTCCTCCAGTGCGATCGCCTTGTCGTTGGCACTGGCCGTTGACGACATGGCGCGCTCCACGTCCACGCGCATGACGGCCAGCGGTGTCTTCAGTTCGTGACTGGCATCGGCGGTGAACCGCCGCAGCGCGCCGAAGGTGGTTTCCAGGCGCCCGATCATTTCGTTGAGGGTGCCGGCCAGTCGCGCGAGCTCCTGTCCGGCGGCCCCGATATTGAGACGACGATGCAGTGAGCGGCCATCACTGATGGCCTCGGCCTGATCGACCAGTCGATCGATGGGCCGGAACGAGCGGCCGGCGATGATATAGGCGAAGGTGAGCGAGACGCCCAGCAACAGCGGCGCGATCACCAGCATCGTCGACACCAGATCGCGCGGCGTGTAGCTGACGCTGGAGGTGCTGAGTCCCGCGAACACGCGATAGTGCGAGTCCTTGCCCAGGGGCGCCTCCCGCGCCGCCAGCAGCACATCATCATCGCGCGTCACGACCAGTCGCGTCGTGCCGTTGGGCACGTCGTTGCGCGCCGCCCGGCTGAACGTTTCGCGCCCTTCGACGGAGAGCGACTGGACCGACGGCGAGGCGTAGATGTCGTACCCCGAGCTGTCCTGTACCAGCACGTAGCCTTCCAGCAGCGACAGGAACAGCGTCATGCGAATCGAGACCCGTCGCACGGCCAAGGGATCGTCTTCCGCGATGACGGCTTCCATGCCGCTCGAACGCGCCAGGCTCACCGCACGCACCACCTGGTCGGCTTCCGCCGCCACGCGCTGGTGCAGCGCATTCATCAGCGTGGTTCGTCGCACCGACAACAACGTCAGCGAATACAGCACCAGCGTGGCCATCATGGCCGCGGCATACGCCGACGTCAGCCGACCTCTGATGGACCACACCGGCGGGTCGCTCCCGACCTACGCGCGAACCATGTAGCCAACCCCACGCACCGTGGTGATCAGCTTCTTCTCGTGATTGGCGTCGATCTTCTTGCGCAGGTGGTTGATCACGACGTCCACGATGTTGGTGCCGGGATCGAAGTGATAGCCCCACGCGTATTCGGTAATCAGCGTGCGGCTCATCACCCGTCCCGCGTGTCGCATCAGATACTCAAGGACCGCAAACTCCTTGGGCGTGAGCTCGATGAGTTCCTCGCCCCGGCGCACTTCGCGCGTGCCCTGATCAAGCCCCAGATCGCCCACCCGCAATTGCGGTGACGCCAAGGCGCGCGGGCGACGCAGCAACGCTTCGGCGCGCGCCAGCAATTCCTCAAAGGCGAACGGCTTGGTGACATAGTCGTCGGCGCCGGCGCGCAACGTCTCCACCTTCGCGTCCACCGCATCCTGCGCGGTGAGCACCAGCACCGGTCGTTCCAGTCCGCGTGCGCCGGCGTACGCAGCACGTCAAGTCCATTGCGCCCGGGTAAACGCATGTCCAGGATGATGAGGTCATATGGCTGCGACAGTGCCATGCGCTCCCCATCGATGCCATTGGCCACGAGGTCTGCATGCCAGCGCTGCTCCTCGAGCCCGCGGCGCACGAACTCGCCCACGGTCGGGTCGTCTTCAATGACCAGAATTTTCACGAATGGACCTGTGCCCGTGTGGGGTCGTTCATGTCAGGTGCGGCCCGATGGCCGGTGGAAGCCGAATTCCCGGATCTTCCGATACAGTGTCTTGGGGGAAATACCCAACAGAGCGGCCGCGCGCCCCTGATGCCACTGCGTCCGTTCAAGGACGTCGCCGATATGCCGGCGCTCGAGTTCCTCGAGCGTGACCATGGCCGTGGGTGTGGCTCGGCCGGCGGCGCCCACATCGGTCCCCAATGGCAGATCCGACGCCCGAATGCTGCCGTCCGTGGTAAGCAGAACCGCGCGTTCAATCACGTTGCGCAACTCACGCACATTCCCCGGCCATCGATAGCGCTCCAGCACCGACAGGGCATCGGGGGTGATCAGCGGTGGCGCACCACTCCCGAACTGCGAGAGGAAATGTTCGGCCAGCAGCGGCACATCCGTCAGGCGTTCGCGCAATGGCGGAAGCGCCACACGAATCGTGTTGATGCGATGCAGCAAGTCGTCACGAAATCCGCCAGCCGCCGCCATGCGCGACAGATCACGCGTGGTGGAGGCGACAATACGCACCTGCACTTCGACCTTCTGCGTCCCGCCCACGCGGTAAAACGCGCCGGTCTCGAGCGCGCGTACCAACTTGCCCTGCAACTTGAGATCAAGATCGCCGACGTTGTCCAGATACAGCGTTCCACCTGCGGCCAACTCGATGAGCCCCAGCTTGCGCTGATCCGCTCCGGGGAACGCACCCTTCTCGACGCCAAACAATTCCGTCTCCAGCAGCGGCTCTGCCAGCGCGGCACAATTGAGATCGATGAACGGTCCGTCGGGGCGCCCGCCATGTTCATGCAGCAAACGGGCGACAAGATCCTTGCCCGTCCCCGACTCTCCGCTGATGAGTACGGGTGAAGCGCTCGGCGCCACACGCTCAATCAGCGAGAGCACCGCCACCAATGGCGCATACTGAGTAACGAAGCGCGGCGCGCCAGTGGAACGGCGAAGCCGGGACTGCAGCACATGATTGTCGCGCGTGAGCATACGCTTTTCCCACGCCCGTCGCACCAGCGCATCGATTTCCGCCATGCGGTATGGTTTGGACAGAAAGTCGTACGCTCCCAGCTTGAGTGCCGCGATGGCCGTCTCAATGGTGCCGTTCCCGGTGATGACGATGATCTCCGGGGGCAACGGTTCTTCGCGGACCTGGCGCAGGACTTCCAACCCGTCAAGTTCGGGCATCACGATGTCCAGCAGCGCCACATCAAATGTTTCCGCGCGCAGACGGTCGAGGGCGTCGCGTCCGTTGCGCACGATCGTCACCGCGAAGCCACGCGCCGTCAGGTATTGCTCGAGAATCGTCCCGAGGTGCGTCTCGTCTTCGGCCAGCAACACCCGAATTGGCGAAAGACTTTCCGCGCCGCGCGCCGGAGTCTGCGGAATCGTCATGCGACGGCACCACTCAGCAGCGTCACTTCCGGCAGCAGCACCCGAAATGTGGCGCCATGCCCTTCGCCACTCACGAGCTCAAGCTGGCCCGCGTGGTCCATAACGATGCCGTAACAGATGGCCAATCCGAGTCCCGTTCCCTGCCCCTGTGGCTTGGTGGTGAAGAACGGTTCAAACACCTTGGACTGCAACGCCCGCGGGATGCCGGGGCCCTCATCGGCCACCTCGAGCGCGACACTGGGCACCCCGGTTTCGCCACGCAACGTGGTGGTGCGAATGATGATCTTCGCGCCCTCCGGTGTCGCGTCCAGGGCATTCATCGCCAGGGCGATGAGCACCTGCACCAATTGATCGGCATCGCCGGCCACCAACAACGGGCGCGACTCCTCGATTTCCGTGACCATCTTCACCCGCTTGTATCGCGGATGGTGCTGCAGCAGGAAGAGCCCCTGCCGCACCACGGCATTGAGGTCCAGCGTTTCGCGCTGGGCGGGCTTGGGTCGCGCAAAGTCCAGCAGCCCGTTCACGATGCGCTTGCAGCGATGCACTTCCAGGTCAATGATCCGCAGCATCTCGGTGGGGTTGGCCCCTGGCACCGGTGCGCCGGGCGGCAGCGCGGCCGCCAACTCGGCGTGCAGGGACAGCGACTCGCCACAGGCCGCGATAGTGGCCAGCGGATTGTTGATCTCGTGCATGACCCCAGCCGCCAGCTGCCCAAGGGCCGCCAGCTTCTCCGATTGCGCCGTGCGGTCTATAGCCGCGCGCCAATCCGTGATATCCTCCCCCACGGTGATCACATGGCTGACGGCCTCACCATCGACGCTCATGGGGATCTTGGAAATCCGGAACGTCCGGGTGTCGCCAAAGGCGTCACTTTCCATTTGGAACTGCTGCAGGCGCCCGGTGGCGAACACCTCGTCAAACTCGCGCTTGAGCAGCGAGGCCGGCTGGCGATGCAGGACCTCGAAGATCGTCCGGCCAATGGCGTCGGTACGAGCCACACCCTGGAGACCGGTCTCGCGCTTGTGATTCCAGGCATGGATGCGGTACTCGCGATCGACCACATACAGGCCGAACGGCAGCGAGTCGACGACGCATTCGATGAAGGTCCGCTGGCTGGCCACTTCATTTACCCGCGCATGAAGCTCGGCTTCCAGCACCCGCAGTTGGTCGGTGCGGGCGGCCACCAGCGCCAGCAGGTCAGCGCACACGGCAGAAACTGCGCGCTCGTCAGGCGTGAGAACCTCAAGACGGCCTCGCAATTTGTCCGAGACCAGCCGCAGCGATTCGGGCGTGGACGACGCCGACGTTTCGCCCAAGAGTGCGGCGAGCTCGGCGAGGGTCGAATCGGACTTCATCGGGATACACGAGACCGGGTCACAAACGGAAAGTAGGACCCGGTCGCTGATCGGGCAAGCTGACCGATCAGCGTCTGCACTTTCCGTCAGCCAGTGACCGCTTTGATCGCGGCATGAATCTCGGAGTTCTCGCGCTTCTGACCGCTTTTCTCCTCGACATGTGCCCATCGCACCACGCCTGCCTGGTCAATCAGGAAGTATGAACGCACGGCGACGAGGGTGTCTTCACGCATCACACCAAAGCCTCGAGATGCCGCACGCCTGAAGTCAGACAAGAGGTGCACTTTCATGTCATACTTGTTGCGAAACTCCTTGAGGGATGGGACCGCATCTACACTGATTGGAAGGACTTCCACGCCTTCGGCGCCAAAGACATCGAAGTCTTCGCTGAACCCGCACAGTTCCGCGGTACAGGTACTGGTGAACGCCAATGGAAAGAATGCCACCAGCACCAGCGACTGTCCGCGAAAACTGGACAATGTCACATTTATTCCGGCGGTTGACCACAAGTTGAAATCTGGCGCGATATCGCCGACTCTGATTGGGTTGATGGCTGCCGTTGTCATGTCGTCGCGGGAGTAATGGTTTCTGACGCTCTCGGACCGAGCCGTCGCGAAGTTTCAACAATATAGAGCATGGCCGACAGTCCGCCTGATTTGAGCGCGCGTTACCGCCTCATGACAAGTGGATACACCCTGAGGTGCGCGGCGCCGTCGGCATCGCTCTGTCTCACGAAGATCTCGTTGCTGCCAAAGCTGATGATCTGGAGCGGGCGCTCACCCTCTTTCGGAGCGGGAATTACCAGACGGCCGACCAAGGTGCCCTTTGCATCAAACAGGGTCCAACCGTCGGCCGACGGGTAGGTCGTCGCGTAGTCCTGGATCCAAAGCTGTCCGGCCGGATCCACCTGAATATCCCGATACGTCGGCCAATGAGTGGCGTGAGGGAGACTGCGCATCCGGTCGAGGCGTTTCGTTACTTCTGACTCCGGCGTGTTGCGTGGTATCGTCGAACGGAATCGCTGTTCGACCTCGCTACTCGAAATGGCGGCGCCCACGTCGGCGCTCCGGACGATGCTCAACAACTTCCCCGTGGCACTGAAGACGCGCACTTCGCTGGTTCGCGGATCGCCCCAGTACATGCGTTGACCAGATACGACCACCGTAGGAGCGCTCTGCGTCACCATGTCGAACGTTCCAGCATCGAAATCGCCAATCCGATTCACCGGCGTGCCATCTACGCGCACCCTTGTCAATCGCATGGTGGCCGGCATTCCGGGCGCGCTGTTGAGCGACTTGTTCAACACCACGGTTCCGTCATCGAAGCACCCGCTGAACGGAGGCGAACCCAGCGAGTCCTGGGGAAAGGTGCGCACCGCTGAACCGGCTCCGGTGAGAACGGCCACGCGACGGCTATTGGCATCGTTCACGACAAGCGTGTCGCAACGCGTACGACAAATCGACGTGATGTATGTGAACTCCTCCGGCCCCTTCCCCTTCCTCCCCGCGATCGTCAGTCGTTTGCCTTTGCTGTCAAATACGTGCACTCGAACCTCGTCGATCACCGCCAGACCCTGATTCGAGAGCCACGCGCCTCGCAGGTACCCTTGGTTCGGGTTGAACTCCATATCCGGATTCTGTTCAAGCCCCCCCACGTCGAATCGCGCCACAGGGCCGAGCGTGTACAGCACCCGTGCCGTGGCCCGCGCTGAATTCTCGACAATCCGCACGCCGGCGCTGTCCCGAGATTTCGGCGCCTGAGCGTGCGCGATGGATGCGGTGGCGCCGATGGCCAGAAGCAGGGCGACCGCCTCAGAGCTTGCACGCCACATTTTCATGCCTCCTCGAGTGGGAAATGCACGCACGCCGTCGGAGAACCGGCCAAGCGCACGCGCCGGTGCGCCGAGCGGCCACGGTTGATCGTGCGGGTAGCACTTCCAGCCGGGGCCGGGTCGAGTATATGGCGTGGTCCCCGACACCGCGAGGACATGAGGAAGGCGGCCGAGACGGCACGGGCTGAGACCGAAAGCGGGCCACCAAAATTCTTGGTGGCCCGCTATTGGTTCTCCGTTTCCCCAAACAGGCAAATCGAGTGGAGCGTGTCGGGATCGAACCGACGACCCCCGCCTTGCAAAGGCGGTGCTCTCCCAGCTGAGCTAACGCCCCGTCACTGCGGCACGACGACCGGGATCGTCGTGCCGATACCACCAATCTACTCGTGCGCCGGCAGCGGCTCCATGGTGCGGGCATCCACCGGCACCTGCACTTCGTCCCGGAACGGTGAGGTCATCATGAACACACGCATGACCGGGAAGGCATCCATGAAGGCGGCGTAACACAGTCCCCACACGCCCAGGTAGCCCAGCGTGATGCCGACCTCCCAGATGCCGTAGGGAAGGCTGGCGGCCTCGCCGTAGATGGACGGATACACCTCGATGTAGCTATGCAGGTAGACGCCAATCAGGCTGCAGATGGCGAACACCACGAACGTGGGCAGGTACACCTTGGCCGCCTTCGAGATCAGGCCAAAGAACGGCAGCACGAAGCCAAAAATCGGGATGAGCGCCGTCACCGGCTTCCACACGCCCATCAGTCGCAGGCGATAGAAGAACGTTTCTTCGGGCATGTTGCCGTACCAGATCACCAGATACTGGCTGAAGCTGATGTAACCGAAGAACGCTGTGAACGCGAAGCCCAACTTGCCCAGATCCCAGAAGTGGTCGATGGTGACCAGGTCCTTCATGCCGAGGTGGTTGCGCCACCACATGCCCAGCAGCGCCACCGCCATGATCATGTTCACCCACCCGCCCATGAACACAATCCAGGCGTACATGGTCTGCTGGAAGTGCAGTGACAGGGTCATGGAGTAGTCCCACGCCATCACGCACCATCCCAGCACGAAGGTCATGCACACGGCGATGGCCACCTTGCCCTGCAGCGAGTGTTGCGAGTGCAGCTCGCGGCGCTCATCACCAAAGCCGGCCCGCATTTTGGCCCGCAGCCCCGCCGCCCACTTGGCGCCGTATTCCGGCATGACCGCCACGTCCAGCCGCACCGAGTTCCAGACAAACCACAGCTGCAGCACCGTGATCAGGCCGAAAATCAGGATGCCGCGGGCGAGGAAGAAACCAGGTGCCAGATAGGTGGCCTTCTCCTGCACCGTGATGGCTTCCCGGCCGGCCCAGGTGAAGATGTGCTCTTTACCGAACAGGAGGATCACCAGCAGAATCACGAACGCAACGGGCACGAACGCCACGAAGCCCTCGGCGAAGCGCACGATGGGTCGCGACCAGCGTCCCGTGACGATGCGCTGCACAGCCGCGAACGCCGTGCCAGCCGTGCTGATGACGGTGAAGTAGAGCCAGTTGAAGTGCAACGCATGCCACGCGCGCTCCTGACCGGTGAAGACACCGCCCAGGAAGGTGACCAACCCGATCAGCGCCAGCACCGCGAAGAGCGTCTTGAGCCCCTTGGGGAACGGCTTGTTGACCAGGCGTCGCGCGAATTCCTCGCGCGTCGGGTAGTGATAGTGCTGACTCACTCCGGCTTCTCCTTGCTCGCCGCGCCTTCAGGGGCTTTAATTTCCGCGCCCTTGAAGGTGGCCGAGTTGATGTTCAACGAGCCACGTGTGGGCACCACCGTGGGGTGCGCAAACCGCGACGGCACCGTGGGAGCGGTCTGCGACGGGCCGGGCACCGTGGTTCCGTTCTCGCCGGGCATGCCGGCCATCGTGGTATCTGCGGTACCGGCCTGCAGCGCCTTCACGTAGTTGGCAACGTCCCACCGGTCCGCTTCTTCAACGCGGTTGTAGGTGGGCATGACGCCACGACCATTCCGAATGATGCCGTAGATGTATCCCACCGTTCTCGTCTTCGCGAGGTCCGTGAGGAGGCTGGGCGCAAACGCGTAGCCAGCGTTGACGCGCTTGAGACCCCCGTTGGCATCTCCGGCATATCCGTGGCACACCGCGCAATTGATCTGATACTCCAGTCGGCCGTTGGCCAACGACCGCGCATCGGCCGCGAAGGGACTGGGGATTGCCGCGAACGAATCCGTCGTCACCGGGAGCGCCGAGTATGAAATCCCGTAGGCCGTCCCCGACGTCCCCTGCATCGGCACGCTGTACTTCGGCTGCCCGCGCGGCGGCGTGGTGGTGTCGCTGACGTTCTGCGATACCGGCTCCCACGGCTCAATGGCCGGCTGACGTTTGAAGTCGGTGAACCAGGTGCAGGCACCAAACGCGATCGGCAACATGGCAATCGCCGCGACGCGCATCACACGCGTCGCCATTTCCACGATAGGGGTGGACTCAGTCTTCACGTCGCACCTCCACCGCGCCATGCTGACGCAACAGCGCTTCGGCCTGTCCGGCTCTTGCCGTATCACAGGCGATGAAGATGCCAAAGTGTCCAGCCGAAAAGCGCACGTCATATCCGGTGGTGGTCGTCAGGCGCGGAATGCGCGAGTTGATGAACATGCCGGCCACCGTGGACAGGGCGCCGACCAGCACCATCACCTCGAAGCCGATGATCGTGTAGGGAATCCACGACGCGATCGCCTTGCCGCCGGTGACCAGCGGCCAGTACTCCGAACTCCAGATGGCGATCCAGTAACCGAAGCTGACGCCGAGCAACCCGCCAATCAGTGTGAAGCGACGCACCACGCTGTTGGGGCCGTCGATGGCGTGGTCGATTTCATGACGAATGGTCGGCGAGTACACCGTGACATCGCCGATTCGCTTCTTCTTGAGGTCTTCGATGGCCGCGACGGCCGTATCGAGTTCCCGAAAGGCACCGAGAACGCCTTGCATCAGTCGTGCTCCCCGGGCGTTGCCGTCCCG
The DNA here is from genome assembly GCA_016720905.1 of Gemmatimonadaceae bacterium. NCBI lineage: Bacteria > Pseudomonadati > Gemmatimonadota > Gemmatimonadia > Gemmatimonadales > Gemmatimonadaceae > Gemmatimonadaceae bacterium. The sequence goes on from JADKJT010000029.1 coordinate 461,289, forward strand.
TATGGATCGTGATGTCCGGACGTGTCGATACCATGCGCATGGGCAAACTTGTTGCGCGGCACGACGATCTCCTTGAGTTCGGCAATCGCCATGATCGGCAACTGCTTGACGAACAGCAGGAACCACATGAAGAACCAGCCGAACGAACCAACCAGGATCGACATGTCGATCCAACTGGGCTGGTAGCTGCCCCACTGCCACGGCTCGAATTCGTGCGACAGCGACGGCACCACGATCACAAAGCGCTCCGAACCACATGCCCAGATTGATGAACAGACTGAGCACGAACAGCCAGGTCGGGTTGCGGCGCAGCTTCTGCGACCACAGCGACATGGGGAGCGCCATGTTGCACAGCAACATGATCCAGGCCGCCCACCACCACTGGCCGAATACGCGATTCCAGAAGAACTCCTGCTCGGCACGGACGCCGCTGTACCACGCCACGAAGAACTCGATCATGTAGGCGCAGCCCACCACCATCGAGGTGAACAGCACGACCTTGGCCGTGGCGTCAAGATGGTTGAGCGTGATGTAGTGCTCGAGCTTGAACCACTTCCGCATGGGGATCGCAATCGTCCACACCATCGCGAAGCCGGAGAAAATGGCGCCGGCCACGAAGTACGGCGGGAAGATGGACGCATGCCAGCCCGGCGTGAGTGCCATGGCAAAGTCGAAGGAAACGACCGAGTGCACGGACAACACCAGCGGTGTGCTGAAGGCGGCCAGGAACAGGTACGCCTTCGCGAAATGCCGCCACTCACGATCGCTGTTGCGCCAGCCCAGCGACAGGATGCTGAGAATCCGCTTGCGCGTGGGGTTGGTTTCCTTGTCGCGGATGGCCGCGATGTCGGGGATCAAGCCGATGAACAGGAACGTCGTGGAAATGGTGAGGTACGTGGATATGGCAAACACGTCCCATACCAGCGGCGACTTGAAGTTGGGCAACAGCAAGCGCCAGTTGGGATACGGCACCAACCAGAAGAACTTCCACGGGCGACCAATGTGGATGATCGGGAACAACCCGGCGGTCATGACGGCGAACACGGTCATCGCTTCGGCCGCGCGATAGATCGAGGTTCGGAATCCCGCGCGGAACAGGTACAGGATGGCGGAAATGAGCGTTCCCGCGTGACCGATACCGACCCAGAAGACGAACGTGATGATGTACGTCCCCCACATCACCGGCGGCTCGTAGCCAGCCTGTCCGAGTCCCCAGTAGATCTGGTACAGCCAGGCCGAGACGCCGATCAGGAATCCGAGGACGGCGATGGACAGCCCGAAGAACCACTGCTTGGTGAAACCCAGGGTCGCAATGATCTCGCGATCGACCTGTTCATAATCACGGACCGCGGGAAGCTGGACGTCGGCCGACGCGATGTTCGGCCCACGAATGCCTTCACGCACCGGCTTTGCGGAGGTTGCCATGCGCGATGCCCTCAGGCCTTCGCCGGGGAGGCCGGCGCCGGATAGGAGACTTTCTTGAGATAGACCACCGCCGTGTACGTGTTCAGTTCTTCGAACACGTGATAGGCGCGGCGATCGTAGGCGAGTTTGGAGACGCTCCAGTTTTCATCGGCCGCATCGCCAAAGATGATGGCGCGCGACGGACAGGCCTGGGCGCAAGCGGTCGTGAACTCATCCGCCTTGACCGCGCGTCCTTCGGCCTTGGCACGGCCCTCGGACTCACGGATGCGTTGCACGCAGAACGAGCACTTTTCCATGACGCCCTTGCCGCGCACCGTCACGTCGGGATTGAGCGACCAGTGCATGGGCTCCGGCCACGCATATTGCTTGCGTTCCGGTTCGCCATACCCGAACCAGTTGAAATAGCGCACCTTGTACGGGCAGTTGTTGCTGCAGTACCGCGTGCCCACGCAACGATTGTACACCTGCACGTTCAACCCGTCCGGCGAGTGATACGTGGCGTACACCGGGCACACCGGCTCGCACGGCGCGTTGCCGCAGTGCTGGCACATCATCGGCACAAAGCGCGTTTCGAAATCGGCCGAGAATTCATTCTCCGAATTCTCGTTGCCCTCGTAGTAGCGCTCGAGACGAAGCCAGGCCATCTCGCGGCCCTTGATGATATTCGCCCCGGGACGCTCGTCCCACACCGACGGACTGAGCGCGCGGCCCTGATAGGGCGCACCAACCGTCGGGATGTTGTTCTCGCTGTAGCACGCCGTCACGCAGGCCGAACAGCCCGTGCATCGCGCCAGATCGATGGTCATCGCCCAGCGGCGATGTTCCATGCCCGACGAATGGGCCGGATCGTACATGCCGGTGCTCTTCGCCTTGGGGTTCGCGAATTCGCCCTGCGCATCGGCCGCCACCGGGGCCTTGAGACCCGGCAGGAATTCCTGCGATGGCATCCCCGGAATGTTGTGGTGCTCGGCTTCATCGCCACCGCCGCCGATCAAGTCGGCCAGCGTGATGGCCTGCCCGATGCCGCGACCATGCTGGCGTGCCGAACCTTCCGTGGTGACCAGCTGCGATACGGCGTCACCAACCGTGACTTTGCCTTTGGTGACCGACAGCGCCAGACCGCCCGCTGTATCCCAACCCTGCGGCAACAAGTCATACGCGTTCACGCCGATGTTCTGCGCGAACCGTCCGTACGCGGTATGCCCTTGACCCAGCGCGATGGCCACCGTGTCAGGACGCACCCCCATGTAGCGATACACCGGGGCCGTGATCTTTCCGGCCGAGGTCTCTACGGTGAGATGTTGCCCTTCACGCAACCCGAGCTTCTTGAACGTCTGCGGATGCACTTCCACCCACGACTGCCAGGCCAGCTTGGTGACCGGATCGGGGAGTTCCTGCAACCACGGCTTATTCGCGCCGCGCCCATCGCCCAGTGTGGCTGACGGATACACATGCACGAAGTACTCACCACTGGTGCTGGCCAGCAGTGGCGCCGGTGACACACCCGTCGGCGCACCCTTGGCCGTGGCCGCCACGAGCGGGCCACCGGACACAAACGGCTTGGTGAGCGCGGCCGACAATGCCGACGCACCACCGGGGAACTTCGCCGAATACCACGTGCGATAGTCCGCCACATTGTATCGCGAGGCCAGCGCCGCGTCTTTCTTGGCCAGCTCGATGAGCACGTTGGCCGTCGCCTTGGAATCGAACACACCATCGAGCGTGGGCTGCTGCAGGCTGATCTGCCCCGCCGCCGACTGTGCATCGCCCCAGCTTTCCAGCCAGTGATGATCCGGCAACACGAGATCGCACATCGCGCTCGTTTCGTCGGGCATGCTGCTGAACGACACCTTGAACGGCACCTTTGCGAACGCGGCCGCGAATCCGGCCGACTTGGGCGTGGTGTACACCGGATTGGCGTGACGCACAAAGGCGAGCGGCACCGTGCCAGCCGCCATGCGCTGCGCGGCCGCTGCGACTTCCGCGTACGACGACATTCCGGCGTACCCCGTATGCGCACTCGCCGGCTTGATCGTGACGCCCACGCTACCGCCCTTCTTGTTGATCTCGGCGACCATCGTTCCGCACCAACCGCGTTCATCGAGGTCACACCGCAAATCGCCATCACGCCACTGCCCGCGCCCTTGATGGCTGCCGCCAGCGCTTCGATCGTGGCGGCCGGCACACCGGACGCCTCTGAGGCCGCAGCCACGGCGCCCTGACCGATCAGCGCCGCGCACAATGCCATCTCGCTGCCCGGCTTCGACGCGATCCATTGATCGGCATTCAATCCGGTCAGCGAACGACGCGCCCCGATGTACACCAGCGTGGGTGCCCCCTCCAGCTTGGCGCGGGCATCGGCCCAGTCGAGTTGCTGCGGCACCGCATGACCCCAGCCATCCAGGAAGTCCGCCCCGAAGCTGACGACCAACTTGGCCGCCGAGAAGTCGAGTGCCGGCCAGGCGGCGCCGTATGCCTTCTGATTGGCGGCAATCGTGGCCGCCGGTGCCATCGAATCCACACTCAGGTGCGCCGGCATGCCGTTGGCCGACAGCCACTGGTCGAGAAATCCAGGAAACGTGCCGGTCTCGTGCTGATTGATGAACACGACGTTGCCGGCGCCTTTGCTCTTCGCCTCGCCAAGCTTGGTGGCCAACAGCTCGTAGGCTTTCGCCCACGTGGTCGGCTTGAGGGCAGCGCCCTCGCGAATCATTGGCGAGCGGTACCGATCGGGATTGTACAACCCCTGCACCGCCGACAATCCCGCCGCGCAGATGGCGCCACGATTGAGCGGATGATCGGGATTGCCCTCCAGCTTGATCGGGCGGCCATCTCGAACCTCGGCCATGACCCCACACGCGGACGCGCACTCGCGACAGGTGGTCGCGTAGTACTGCGACACGCCGGGCACGGTGTTGTCAGGCGACGTCACGTACGGGATCAGCTTCTCCACGCGTTCAGAGGAGCAGCCCGCCACCGCGGTCGTCGCGCCAGTGGCGCCAAGTATCTTGAGGAAGTCCCGGCGTTTCACGCCAGTCCCCGTTTCAGTGCTCATGCAGTCACTCCGCTCCGGGCGGCTGCACGGACCTGACGACGCGCACGATGCGCACCACCGGCCCGCGGTCGAGGGTCAGTAATGGCAGACGGCGCAATCGTAACGCGCCTTCTTCGGCGGCATCGCTTCCAACTCCGGCGTGACCTTCAGGCCGGCCGCCTTGGCACCGTCCGCCGGCTTGTAGCCGTTCACATGGCAGTTGACACACCATCCCATGTTGAGCGACTTGGACTGCTGCACCGGCACGTAGTTGGTGTCCGGGCCCTGCTTGCCCTGGGCCGGGATATCGCCGTGACACGTTTGGCAGGTGACACCGGCGTTGACGTGGCGGAAGTGCGGGAACTGGACATAGTCCGGTACCTTGTGCACGCGATTCCAGGGAATGGGCAGGCCCTTCGCCGCATAATTGGCAACCTTCTTGATCTCTACCGAACCGGCCTTGACGATCAAGTGGCAGCCCATGCAGGTCTGCACCGAGGCATTGCCAGGGTCGGCCGCCTTGTTGGCCGCGCTATGGCAGTACAGACAATTCATGCCGGCCTTCACGACGTGCGGGCCGTGGACGAACTTCACAGGCTGTTCGACGCGCAAACCCTGCGACGACGAGGCGCCGCTGTAGGCGGACAACAGGGCTGCCGCCGTGGCGAGCGCGAGAAACCCTGGAATTACCGTCCACTTCTTCTTGACCGTCATCTGCTTGGGCCGGGAAGGCGAGAGATGGAACGAACACGACGACCGCAGAACACGCTCGTCGAACGACTATCGCTTTCAAAGGTGCCACGTCGACCAACAACTTACCGGCGCGCAGCGTAAGTCGGTGTCCGAACGGTTTTTGCAAGCGCGAAGTATGCCCGGCACTGTATTTGTACGCAAGTGCGAGAGAGCAAGGCCACCGCCCGTCCAGCGCCCTTGGCGCGCGGACTTCATCGGACGCATAAATCCCGGCGAAATTGACGGCGCCTCAGGGCATTCGACCCGCAGCGGCTGCCGCGGCCGCACGCGCCACGATGGCCGCTCCATCGGACAGGCCCTCAACGGCCACCCGCCCGCGCAGCTCGTCCGGAAGGAGCTCAACCAAGGACCGGGCCTGCTGGGTGAGACGCAGCGGCCACCACGAACTCCACACCATTCGCGACAGCCCCACGGTGCGCACCAGGTGGGCGAAATGGTCCTCGGGTGGGCCCCAGAGCCAATGGAAGTCGTAGAACACGCCCGACTGTTCGTCGGGGGTCAACCCCCAGTGCGTTTCCTCAATCAATTCGCGGCTGGCGCCTCCGACAACCAGCACCGCGGTCTGCCCCCCGGCCGCCCGGCGCGCCATCCCCCGCAGTGTGGCCGCCGGGACATCGCCCGCACTATCCATCGGGTGCCGCTGGCGCAGATCCTCGAAGCGCATGGTGACGTGGATGGCGATTCCCCGAGCGGCACAGGCGTGACTCAACTCTGACAACGCCGGGTGTCGCGGCCCGAGTCCCCATTGGGCGGGATAGACACGGACCGCCGGTGCCCCTTCGTCCTGTGCGTCTTGCAGTTGGCGCTCCCATCCTGGCCAGTCCGGTCGAACGATTGGTGCCGGCTGTAGCACCGCCCGGTGCGGTTTGAGCGCCGCGTACAGGGCACGATTGGACGGCACGGGATCACGATGGAACGCGCCGGGGAGATGACCGACCCAGGCCCCCGCGAAGCCTTCTCGCTCCAACACACGTACAAGGATCTCCGGCTCGGGGTGCGGCACCTCCCGAAACGGATACGGGCCAATCCACGCCGTCACGTCGATCGGGCGGTGTGCCGATGCAGTGAGGTTCGCACTCACGGGACAATCTCCGTGCGGAGTACGGCATCGAACGAACCCGGCGGGAAGATCCGCACCGCATTCCCCCATCGCATCGAGGCGATTTCCTCGGCCGTGGCGCCAGTCTGCTCGAGGGCGCGAAGTTTGGTGAGTCCGGTGCACAGCGTGAGATCGGCCGCCCACAGCAGGCGCGACGCGCCAATACTGTGCAGCGCCTCGTCCATCATACCGCGGTCGATGCCACTCCCGGAGAGATCCATCACGATGTTGCGCTGTTCGCGCACGGCCGGATACGTGTGCGCCCAGTCGCCCCCGCCGCCGATGTGCGCCAGCAGAAAGGTCACGTGCGGATGTCGCGACGCGAGTCGTGCGAGATCGAGTCCGTCTGACGCGTCCTGATTGGGCCAGTCGCGCCGACGATGCTGCCAGACGTGGTGCAGCACCGGCACGCCATAGTGGGCAGCGGCCGCGGCGATCTCGTCGAGCAGCACATCATCGGCCCGGCGTCCCGCCGCCAACTTGATACCAATCGCACCGCGACGCATGCCCACCGCAATCTCCTGCAGCGCGTGCGCCGTGAAATTCGGATTGACGGCCACGTACGCGCGCACCAGCGGTCCCTGCTGCTCCGCATAGTCCAGCATCCACGCATTGGCTCGGGTTTGATCGTCCGGCGACGCAAAATAGGTCGGCGACGAGTGCCCCCAGGATCCCAGAACCGATGCCACGTGTGCGCGGACGCCAATTGTTGCCCCCGCCTCAAGACGTGACGTGTTGTACCGCACCCAATCGGACCGGTTGGTGTGCGGCGAATGGAAGTGCGCGTGGACATCGAGAAGCGGTGGCAGAACACGGTTCACGGTTCACACCTCGCTTCGACGAGGGCCTGGCATGAGCGTCTGCATGACGCCCGGGATGGCCTGCGCCACCAGATCGAGCGCCTGCTGGTCGTGCGCGACGGCGCCGAACTGGTACGCGCCGCGTTTCAGGAGCACCCCCGCATGCGCCGCGGCCGCAACGAGTGCATCCAGCGATTCGCTCACGTCAGCCGCCAATCGCCACATCGCGGGCGGACCATCCACCCGCACGCCCACCCACGGCGATTCGTCCAGGGCCGCGCCAACCATGGCCTGCAGCATGCCGCCGGCGTGAGCCATGCGCAGCGGTACATCAACCCGATCGTGCCAGGTGCATACCGCCTGCGCTGCGGCCAATCCACTCGAATCGGTGGCCGCCGTGGACGAGATCCACGTGCTCGACGCGTGTTCCATGATACCGGAGCGGCCGACCACGGCCGCGAGCGGAAATCCGTTGGCCATCGCCTTCCCCAGCGTCGTGAGGTCAGGAATGACCCCCAGCAGTTCCTGCACACCACCGGTGCGGATGCGGAAAGCCGTCTTGATCTCGTCGAACACCAGCACGGCGCCGAACCGGTCGCACGCGGTTCTCGCCGCCGTCAACCACGCGACTGGCGCAATATCATGGACCAGTGGTTCGACGATCAGCGCCGCGAGTCCGGCCCCCTGTTGTGCCACCGCCGCTTCCAGCGCCGGCACGTCGCCAAACGGCACCCACGAGATATCGGCCTTCACGGCGTCGGGGACGCCGAGGGCATCGCTGCACCAGTCCAGCCATCCGAAATACCCGCAGGCGATGACGTGCGTGCGTCCGGTGGCGGCCCGCGCGATGCGAATGGCCGCCGCCGTCGCTTCCGCGCCGGTGCGCAGAAATCGTACCTGCTCGGCGCAGGGGATCAGCTCGACGAGGCGTTCCGCCACTTCGACCTCGAGCCGGTGCGGCAACGCCGCCACATTGCCGGCCGCTATCGTTGACTGTACCGCCCGCGTCACCGCCGTATCGGCGTATCCAATACCGACGGCACCCAGCGCCATGGTGCAGTCCACGAATCGTCGACCGTCCGGCGTCCAGACCAGACAGCCTTCCGCCCGCTCGAAGTGCGTGGGCAACGCGGCATCATGGGCGCGGCTGCCGTACAACGCGTCCGGTCGCTTGCTCCCCGTGGACGTTCCACCCGGAATGACATCGGACGCGCGCGTCCGCCAATCTGAGCCGTCCCCACCGGTGAACGGAATGGCGAATGTCACGCGCGAGGCTCCTGATCCGGCAACGCCGAGACCCCGGCCAGCGCGGTCGCCACGGCGCGGCGCGACTCACGCTCGATGGTGCGCAGCACTTCGATGGCGGCGGTGCGCACCAGCAACAACTCGCGCGCATCGGGCGCGGCCCGAAAGATCAACGAGCGCACGCTTCGCATGATCAGTTCGGGATTGCGTGTCTTGAAGTACGCGATGGCATTGAGTGCCTCGGTCGCATCGGCAAACGTCTGTTCATACTCCTGCATGGTGGGTGTACCGGCCGCATGCTTCGGACCGCCAAGACGCTTTGTGACGTCACCGGCTTGCAGATGCAACTCGTACAGCGCCA